>NZ_JBNFNU010000351.1:0-4430 GCF_057364445.1 Xanthobacter sp. BG11Y11_SDJG | reverse complement strand
CACTGGTTCGAGGCCGACAGCGGCCGGCGCGTGACCGCCGGCTTCGCTCCCGCGCCGCCGGCCGCCGATCCCGTCGCCCATGCGGCGGTGTGAGCCCCGTTTCCACCCGCGTACGCGTTCCCCCAAGGCCAGAAGGACACTGACCATGAGACGCTTCTTCACCGCCGCCGTGACGGCGGCGAGCCTTTTCGCCGCAGCGACGGTGCCCGCCTTCGCCAAGAATGAGCCGACCAAGACCGAGCTGACCATGTTCTACCCGATCGCCGTGGGCGGACCGCTCACCAAGGTGATCGACGACATGATCGCGGGCTTCGAGAAGGAGAACCCCGACGTCGCCGTGAAGGCGGTCTATGCCGGCAATTACGACGACACCCGCGTGCGCGCCCTCTCCGCGCTCAAGAGCGGCCAGCCGGCGCAGCTCTCGGTGCTGTTCTCCATCGACGCCTACGATCTGATCGAGCAGGAACTCATCGTGCCGTTCGAGGACGTGGTGAAGACCGCCGAGGAGAAGGCTTGGCTCGACGGCTTCTATCCCGCGCTGATGGCGAACGGCCGCATCGACGGCAAGACCTGGGGCATCCCGTTCCAGCGCTCCACCATCGTCATGTTCTACAACAAGGACATGTTCCGCGAGGCCGGGCTCGACCCGAACGCGCCGCCGAAGACCTGGGACGAGATGGTGGCCGCCGGCAAGAAGCTCGCCAAGGACGGCCGCTACGGCCTGATGGTGCCCTCCACCGGCTATCCCTACTGGATGTTCCAGTGCTTCGCGATCCAGAACGGCAAGGAACTGATGAGCAAGGACGGCGCCAGCGTCGCCTTCGACGATCCGGCCGTGATCGAGGCGCTCGCGTTCTGGAAGTCGCTCGCCAGCGAGCACAAGATCTCGCCCGCCGGCCTCGTCGAGTGGGGCACCCTGCGGCAGGCCTTCGTGCAGGGCCAGACCGCCATGATGTGGCACACCACCGGCAACCTCACGGCGGTGAAGAAGGAAGCGAAGTTCGACTTCGGCGTCGCCGAGCTCCCCGCCCACAAGCGGCCCGGCTCGCCCACGGGCGGCGGCAACTTCTATCTGTTCCGCAACGCCTCGGAGGCCGAGCGCGCCGCCTCCCTCAAGCTGATCCGCTACATGACGGCGCCCGAGCGCGCCGCCGAATGGTCGATCGCCACCGGCTATGTGGGCGTGAGCCCGGCCGCCTACGAGACCGAGAAGCTCAAGGCCTACGGCAAGGACTTCCCGCAGGCGCTGGTGGCCCGCGACCAGCTCAAGGTCGCCATCGCCGAGTTCTCCACCTGGGAGACCGCCCGCGTGCGCGAGGCGCTCAACAACGCCATCCAGGCGACGCTGACCGGCACCAAGAGCCCGGCCGACGCGCTCAAGGGCGCCCAGGCCACCGCCGACCAACTGCTCAAGCCCTACAAGCGCTGAGCGGCGCTTGGCCTGCACCACCGTCATCCCCCGGCTTGTCCGGGGGATCCACCCTGCGGCCGCGCCGGTCCTTTCGCTGTGAAGCGCGGCGCGAGCGGTGCCGTGGATGCCCCGGACAAGCCGGGGCATGACGGGAGTGAGGGATGACCATGACCGCGGGTGGCGGCTCCTGACCGCCGTCACCCGCGTTTGCCGATCCACCGCCGGAGCACACCAGCCAGCCCATGTCCGCGACCCGCGCGCTCGACCCCATCGCCTCCCGCCAGCGGCGCCTGCACGCGCTCTATGGCTGGATGCTGCTCGCGCCGGCGCTGATCCTTTTGACGCTGTTCGCCTTCCTGCCCACCGCCACGACGCTGATCGCCAGCGTCCATTCGCGCGGCACCGCACGCCGGCCCTCGGTGTTCAATGGCGCCGAGAACTATGCCGATCTCTTCGCCGATCCCACGTTCTGGACCGTGCTCGGCAACAATCTCGTCTATGCCGGCATCACCATCCCGGTCTCGATCGCGCTCGCGCTGCTGATGGCGCAGTGGGCGGACCGGCAATTGCCGCTGCGCGGCTTCGTGCGCGGCGCCTATTTCACGCCCACCATCCTGCCGATGATCGCGGCGGCGAACCTCTGGCTGTTCTTCTACACCCCCGGCCTCGGCGTGATCGACAGCGTCACCGGCCTCTTCGGCCTGCCGCCGGTGAACTGGCTCGGCCAGCCGCAGACCGCGCTCGGCGCGGTGATCGTCGTCACCGTGTGGAAGGAGGCGGGCTTCTTCATGATCTTCTACCTCGCCGCGCTGCAGACCATTCCGCCGGACCTGAAGGAGGCGGCGCTAGTGGAGGGGGCGGGCCGCCTCACCTATCTGCGGCGGGTGCTGCTGCCGCTGCTGATGCCCACCACCGCCTTCATCTTCATCAATGCCCTGATCAACTCGGTGAAGCTGATCGACCACCTGTTCATCCTCACCAAAGGCGGGCCGAACAACGCCACCAAGCTGGTTCTCTATTGGATCTGGGAGATGGCCTTCTCCTATTTCGACCGCGCCCACGCCGCCGCCATGACGGTGCTGGTTCTGGCGGTGCTCGGCGCGGTCGCGGTGCTGCAGTTCGCCGTCCTCGAAAAGAGGATCCACTACCGATGACGCCCGCGAAGGCCGCCCGGCCGATCCCCTTCGGCGACATTCTGGAGACGGCGGGCGCGTGGCTGCTGGCGATCGTCTGGATCGCGCCGCTGCTGTTCGCCGCCTGGGCCTCGGTGCGCGCGCCGGGCCAGGCGCTGGTGTTCTCGCTCGATGCGCCCTTCACGCTGGACAACTACCGCGCCGCCTGGGCCGCCGCGCCCTGGCCCACCTACGCGCTCAACACGGTGCTTCTGGTGAGCTTCACCCTCGCCGGGCAGCTCCTTCTGTGCACGCTCGCGGGCTACGCCTTCGCGCGCTTCAGCTTTCCGGGGCGGGAGGCGCTGTTCGTGCTGGTGCTGCTGCAGCTCTTCATCCTGCCAGAGGTGCTGATCGTCGAGAACTACGCCATGGCGGCGCGGCTCGGCCTGATCGATTCCATCGCCGGCATGGGGCTGCCTTATGTGGCGAGCGCGTTCGGCATCTTCCTGCTGCGCCAGGCGTTCAAGTCGGTGCCGCTGGAGCTGGAGGAGGCCGCGCGGGTGGAGGGCTGCTCCTTCATGGGCGTGCTGTGGCGGGTCTATGTGCCCGCCGCCCGGCCGGTCTATCTCGCTTATGCTTTGGTGTCGGTGGCCACCACTGGAACAACTTCCTGTGGCCGCTGATCGTCACCAACGCGCCGGCGACCCGCCCCCTGACGGTGGGCCTGTCGCTGTTCGGCGCGCCGGAGAGCGGGGTGAACATCTCCATCATCAGCGCCGCGACGCTCATGGTGGTGGCGCCTCTGATGATCGCGTTCCTGATCTTCCAGCGCCAGTTCATCCAGGCCTTCCTGCGCGCCGGCATCCGCTGACGCGGCGCGCAGGCAAGGGCCTATTGCAGGCGCTCGATGGCGACGGCGGTCGCCTCGCCGCCGCCGATGCACAGCGAGGCGATGCCGCGCTTCATGTCGTAGCGCTGGAGCGCCGCCAGCAGCGTCACCATCACCCGCGCGCCGGACGCGCCGATGGGATGGCCGAGGGCGCAGGCGCCGCCATGCACGTTCACCTTGTCCTGCGGCAAACCGAGGTCGCGCATGGCCGCCATGGGCACCACGGCGAACGCCTCGTTGATCTCGTAGAGGTCCACGTCACCCAGCGCCCAGCCGGTCTTCTCGGCGAGCGTCCTCACCGCGCCGATGGGGGCGGTGGTGAAGAGGTTCGGCGCCTGGGCGTGGGTGGCGTGGCCGACGATGGCGGCGAGCGGGGTGAGCCCGCGCTTCTCGGCTTCCGAGCGGCGCATCAGAACGAGCGCCGCCGCACCGTCGGAGATGGAGGAGGAGTTCGCCGCCGTCACCGTGCCGCCGTCGCGGAAGGCGGGCTTCAGCGTCGGGATCTTGTCGAGCTTGGCCTTCGGCGGCTGCTCGTCGGCGGAGACCACGCGCTCGGCCTTGCCGGCCTTCACGGTCACGGGAATGATCTCCGCCTCGAAGGCACCGTCCGCCATGGCCTTCTGGGCCTTCTGGAGCGAGCCGATGGCGAAGGCGTCCTGCGCCTCGCGGGTGAACTGGTAGGCCTCGGCGCAGTCCTCGGCGAAGGTGCCCATGAGGCGGCACTTGTCGTAGGCGTCCTCCAGCCCGTCGAGGAACATGTGGTCGAGCACCTTGCCGTGGCCCATGCGGTAGCCGCCGCGGGCCCGGTCGAGGAGGTACGGCGCGTTGGTCATGCTCTCCATGCCGCCCGCCACCGCGACCCGCGCCGAGCCGGCGGCGAGGAGATCGTGGGCGAACATGGCGGCCTTCATGCCGGGAGCCGCACATCTTGTTGACGGTGGTGGCGCCGGTGGAGAGCGGCAGCCCTGCGCCGAGCGCCGCCTGGCGCGCGGGCGCCTGGCCGAGCCGGCCGGCAGCA
>NZ_JBNFNU010000350.1:0-4458 GCF_057364445.1 Xanthobacter sp. BG11Y11_SDJG | reverse complement strand
CGGCTCGGGCCGGCCGGGCGCCGGCGCGGCCGAGACATCGGTCCGCGCGAAGGAGAGCGGGCGCGGGCGCGGACCCGGCGAAAGCGTGCCGCGCAGCGCGAGGTTCTCGTCGCTCGCAAGTCCGGCAATGTCGAGGATCGGCCCGGCTGCGAGGTTCGCGCTATTGAGCGCGGCGATGCACTCCTTCACGGACCGGGTCGAGGTCCAGGCCTCCACCTCGCGATCCACCGCGTCGCACTGGGCGATGCGGTCGGCGAGCTTCTCGTAGGCGCCCACGGCGAGTTCGGGCCGGCCATGAGCGTCGTCAGCTTCACCCAGTGCTCGTCGGTGGCCGAGCACAGGAGGATCCAGCCGTCGGCCGCCCGGTAGCTGTTCCACGGCACCGCCATGGGGTGGCGGTTGCCCGAGCGCTGCGGCGTGCGGCCGGCGAACACCAGCGGCAGGAAGGTGGACTGGTTGTTGAGCCCGCAATCCACCAGCCTGAGGCCGATCTCCTGCCCCTCGCCGGTGGCGGCGCGGGTGCGCCAGGCGGCGAGGATGCCGGAGGCGGCGAGCATGCCGGTCTGGATCTCCACCACCGCGCCGCCGCAGATCACCGGCGGCCCGCCGGTGACGCCGGTGATGTCCGAGATGCCCGTGACCGCCTGAAGGAACGGCTCGCTCCAGTGGCCATGCGCCGGATCGCCGTCCACCGTGATGTCGCAGACGATCTGGTCCGTCCGGCGCGCCGGCAGCGGCGGCGCGTCTGTCCGGTCGGACGAGACCAGGATCACGTTGGCCCCGGCGAAGGCGGCGGCCCGCGCCTCGGGCGTGTCGGCGATCACGTCCTTGAAGGCGCTGAAGGCATCATCGGCGGCGCCGGCGAACGTCGTCACCTGCGCCCCCACCTGGGCGAGCAGGCTGCCGCAGGCGCGCACGGCCGGCCGGCGGCCCCATTCGAGGACCACCAGATCGCGGAACGGCGTGGTGAGGCTCATCGCGCCACCGCCGCCTGGAGCGGGCCGACATTGGCCGCGCCCTTGAGCGCCGTCACTTCGCCCGCGAGGCGATCGAACGCATCCGCCTCCAGCCGCCCGCCGATGAGGCCGCGCGCCTTGGCGCGCAGCGCCTCGCGCGTCATGGGGCGGACCGGCGTGCCGAGGCTGTCGAGCACCCGCTCGGTCCGGGTGGTGCCGTCCGCGAACGTCACCTTCACCTCGGTGCCGAAATGCTCGGGATAGGCCGCCTCCATCGCCGCATCGTGGCCCACCTCCACCCGGTCCGCAAATGCAAGGATGCGCGGGTCGGCAAGGTTGTCCGGCTCGTAGGCGTCGTAGCGCTCGGGACCGAAGGCGAGCGCCGCGCCGACCGTGAACGGCAGGCTGTACTGCGCCGCCATGGGCGTGTCGGGCCGGCGCACCATGTGCTGCTCGGCGAGCTTGCGCGGGCCGCGCACCAGGATGGAGCGGATGCGCGCCTCCTGCGCCTGCGCGAAGCCGTCCGTGGTGGTGCGCAGCCCGTCGATCATGGAATGCAGCAGCCGGCAGCAGGCATAGGGCTTGAAGCTCATGTCGTGGATGGCGAGGCCCCGCGCGCCCATCCGCGTCAGCGCCTCGGGGATCGCATCATGGCCGTAGAGCGCCAGGAAGCCGTAGCGCCCGTCGAGGCCACGGGTCGGACCGGGAATGCCCGCCTCCACCACCTCGGCGGCGAGCACGCCGGCGCGCGCCGCATAGCCGGCATGGAGCCGCTTCACCTCGGCGCCGGTCACTTCCTGCGAGAACTGCATTGAGCCGGCGGACAGGGACAAAGCGTGCCCCCAGGCGGCGGCGATCTGCGGAGCCGTGAAGCCCTTCAGCTTGCCGGCCGCCACCGCCGCGCCGAACACGCCGAACACGGCGGTCGGATGATGGCCGGCGGCGATCACCCGCTCGGCGCGGGCGGCGATGCCGATGCGCGCCATGGCCTCGTAGCCGGCGGCGATGGCGGCGAGCAGGTCGCGCCCGGATGCGCCGGTCTCGGACGCCACCGCGAGCGCAGCCGGGATCACCACCGCGCCGGGATGGCTCATGGAGGCTTCGTGCGTGTCGTCCAACTCGAACGAATGCCCGGCCGCACCGTTCACGAACGCCGCCACCTCGGGCGTCACTTCCAGGTCGCTGGCGATGATGCGCGCCGGACCGGTGCCGCGATAGCGCTCCGCCCAGCGATGCAGCGCCACGATCCAGGGCCGCGCCGCGCCACCATAGGCGACGCCCACATGGTCGAACACCAGGAGATCGAGCTGGCCGAGGTCGCGCTCGGTCAGCGTCGCGGGCGTGATCGCAGCGAGCTCTTCCGCGAAGGCGAGGGTGAGGTTGGCGTCCGTGCGGTCGCTCATGGCGCGCCCCTCAGCTCGCCTTGGCCTGCGGCTCGGCGGCGCGTTCGCGGAACGGCTTCAGGAAGTCGCCCGGGCGCATGGAGGGGTGCGAGCGCTCGTACTGCGGCGGGAAATACACCTCCTCGCCGAAATGCTCCGCCGCATGCCAAGCCCAGCGCGGCTCGTAGAGCATGCCGCGCCCGAGCGCCACGAAGTCCGCCTGCCCACTCTTGAGGATGTCCTCGGCCTGCTGCGGCTGGGTGATGAGCCCCACTGCCATGGTGGGGATGTCCACCGCGCGCCGCACCTGGTCGGCGAACGGCACCTGGTAGCCGGGACCGACCGGGATCTTCTGGTCCGGCGAGGAGCCGCCGCTGGAAGCGCAGATATAGTCGCAGCCGCGCGCCTTCAGCTCGTGGGCGAAGGCGACCGTGTCGTGCGGCTGCCAGCCGTCCGGCGTCCAGTCGGTGGAGGAGACGCGCACGCCCAGCGGCTTGCCCGCCGGCCAGGCGGCGCGCACCGCCTCGAACACTTCGAGCGGGAAGCGCATGCGGTTCTCGCGGCTGCCGCCATAGGAGTCGGTGCGCGCATTGGCGTGGGGCGACAGGAAGGAATGCAGCAGATAGCCGTGGGCGTTGTGGATCTCGATCACGTCGAAGCCCGCTTCATCGGCGCGCCGGGCGGCGGCGGCGAACGCCTCGCGCACCTCATTGAGGCCCGCGTCGTCGAGCGCCTCCGGCACCGGCCGGCCGGGATAGGGGACGGCGGAGGGGCTCGCCATGAGCCAGCCGCCCTCCCCGTCCTCCATGCCCTGCTGCTTCTCCCACGGCACCGTCACCGAGCCCTTGCGGCCGGAATGGGCGAGCTGCATGCCGAGCTTGGCGCCGCCGTGCCGGCGGCAGAAATCCACCACCTCCTTGAGGCCCGCCAAATGGTCGTCCGACCAGATGCCGAGGCAGCGCCCGCTCACCCGCCCGCGCGGCTCCACCGCCGTCGCCTCGGTGAAGACGAGGCCGGCGCCCGACACGGCGAGATGGCCGAGATGCATGGTGTGCCAGGAGGTGGCGAAGCCGTTCTCGTCGGCCGAATACTGCCCCATGGGCGAGACGACGATGCGGTTGTCGAAGGTCACGTCGCGCAGCGAGAAGGGGGAGAACAGCGTGGTCTTGGGCATTTCCTCGTCCTTCCGAATTCTTGGTCTTCAGCCTGCCGTGCGCTCCAGCCCCGCGGCGGGGGCAAGAAGCGCATCGATATCGTCGAGGCCCGCAAGGTCGCCGACGCGCGCGCGCAGCTGCGCGGTTTCCCGCGCGCCGAGCACCGGCGTCGCGAGCTCCTCGAACTTGGCGATGAGCGCGGCGTCGGAGAGCGGATGGCGCGCCGAGCCGAGCGGCTCGTCCACGTATCGCTCGAAGGCGCCGCCCGATTTGGTGCGCAGCGTAACGCGCGCGGACCTGAGGCGCGGATATTCCGCCTCGCGCGCGTCCTCGACCGCCACGTGGACGCGGCCGGCAAGGTCGCTGAGAACGGGATCGGCAAGATGCGCGGCATCGAAGGCGGCAATGCCCACCTGCGCCTCGCGCGCGGCGAGCGCCACGCAGAAGCGGTAGTTCATCTGCGCAGACGGCATGTCCTCCCAGCCGCCATGAGCGTGGCCGGCGGCGATGGCGTAGGTGCCGATCTCGATCGTGTCGATGCCGTCCGCGCCGACGCCCGCATCCGCCATGGCGGCGCGCACCCCGTCCATGCCGGGATGCAGGTGGCGGCAGCAGGCATAGGGCTTGATGTAGCAGCGCGTGACATTGAGGCTTTCGCCAAGGCCGGCCACCAGCCGGTCCGGGTCCGCCTTGTCGCCGAAGGCCTGGAGGAAGCCGTCCTCGCCCTCCAGGATGCCGGCCGGGCCGGTCATGCCGTTGCGGGCGAGCAGCGCCGCATAGAGGCCCTCGCGCGCCGCGAGGCCGGGATGCAGGCGCTTGATCTCGCCGCCGCCATGCAGGAAGGCGAACAGGCCAGCCGCGGAGCTTGAGGCGATGCCGAGCGCGTGCGCCGTACGCCCGGCATCGAGCCCCAGCACCGAGGCGGCGGCGGCGCCGCCCCCAGCACGCCGGTGATCGAGGTGTTGT
>NZ_JBNFNU010000349.1:0-4467 GCF_057364445.1 Xanthobacter sp. BG11Y11_SDJG | reverse complement strand
GCACGCCGTGCCGCGCCTCGGCGGCGCCGAGCGCGCGAAAAGCGCGGCATCGGCGAGGCCCGCCAGCAGCGGCTGGATCAGCCCGCAATCGCTCATGACCGCCAGCGTCGGCGCCGCGCCCGGGGGCCAGGAGGAGCTTCAGCAATTCCGCCCGCACCCGCTCGCGCGACAGTCCGAGCAGCCCCGCCCGCCCCCGCACCGCCGCCGCCAGCGCCTCCCGATCGAGCGCCCCCGCGCCATAGAAGGCGTGGAACCGGAACAGCCGCAGAACCCTCAGATAATCCTCGCGAATGCGCGCGTCCGCATCGCCGATGAAGCGCACCCGGCGATGGGCGAGATCGGCGAGGCCGCCCACCAGGTCGATCACCGCCCCCTCGGCGGTGGCGTAGAGCGCGTTGATGGTGAAGTCGCGCCGCTCCGCATCGTGGCGCCAGGAGCGGCCGAACCGCACCACCGCCCGCCGCCCGTCGGTCTCGGTGTCTTCCCGCAGCGTCGTGACCTCGAAGGCGTGATGGCCGACCACAACGGTCACCGTGCCGTGCGCGATGCCGGTCGGCACCGCCTTGAGGCCGGCCGCCCGCGCCCGCGCGCTCACCACCTCCGGCAGCGCCGTGGTGGCGATGTCCACCTCGGACACCGCCTGCCCCAGCAGAGCGTTGCGCACGGCGCCGCCGACCACGCGCGCCTCTTCGCCGTCGCGGTTCAGCAGCAAAAGGAGATCGTGGAGGCCGGGCTGGCCCCAGAAGGCGGCGCCGGCGAGCGGCCGCCCGCTCATTCGAAATGGCCCGGCACGAACTGCCCGTCGCGCATCTCGGCCGGCACGTAGCGCTTGCCCGGATCGGCGCTGCGGCCGTGCTCGAACACGAACAGCCCCGCCACCATCAATGCGATCGCCGCCACCGAGAGCAGCGCCAGCGCGCGGGCGGACCAGTTCTCCGGCACCAGCGACCCGCGCGTCGCCAGCATCAGCGCGCCGTAGATGACGAAGGGCGCGAGGAAGAGCGCCAGTTCGATCAGGAGCGACCGGATCATGGGCCGTAGACCCGCTCATAGAGGTTGCGCAGCATGCCGGCGGTGGCGCCCCAGATGAAGCGGCCTTCATAGGGCATGGCATAAAAATGGCGCAGCGTGCCGCGCCATTCGCGCGCCTGCCGCTCGTGGTTGCCGGGCGTCATGAGGAAGGAGAGCGGCACCTCGAACGCCTCGTCCACTTCGTCCGGATTGAGCCGGAGCGCAAAGGACGGGTCCACCATCCCCACCACCGGCACGATCCAGAAGTCGGTGCGCGAGAGATAGCCGTCGAGAAAGCCGAGCGGGCGCACCAAGGCGCTGTCGAGCCCCACCTCCTCGCGCGCCTCGCGCAAGGCGGCGTCCACCTCGTCCTTGTCCCCGGGGTCCACCCGGCCGCCGGGAAAGGCGATCTGGCCCGCATGGGTGGACAGGTGCGCCGAGCGCAGCGTCAGCAGGATCGAGGGTTCGGGCCGGGCGATCACCGGCACCAGCACGGCGGCATGGCGCGGCGCGCGCTTCGGCGGCTCGCCGTGCCATTCGGGCGAGAGCGCATGGTCGCCGTTGACCGCCGGATAGGAGTCGAGCGTGAAGACATCCGGCGGCGTCGGCCTCAGTCCGCGCGCGGCGCGGTCCAGGAAATCCTGGAGGCTGAAGGCGCCGCCGGCGGGCACACCGGCTGGCGCGCGCGTCGCCGCGCCGTCCGCGTCCTCGGTCCGGCGCTCACCGGGCAAGAAGGGTTCGCTCATCGTTCCTCAGGGGCCGCATGGGTCAAAGGCCGACCGCGCTGGCGGGCAGCATGGGGTAGAACTCGCCGGACGAGGCGACCCCGAACATAGGCGTCCCGGCCTGATCGCGCACCTCTCCCAGCGCCGCGAGGTCGAAGGCGAGCGCGCGCGTCAGCCGCGCGTCGAGGCCGCGGCGCACGTGGATATAGGGGATAACCTCCCCCTCCTGGGCTCCCGGGACGAAGCGCAGACCGTGGCCGGGGCCGCAGCGCACGAGGTCGTCCAGATTGGTGCGGAACACCAGGACCGGCCCGCTTTCGCTTTCCTCCCGCGCCATGTCCACCGCCAGGAAAGGCGCGTCATCCACTCTGATGCCGATCTTCTCGGCAGGGGTCTTGAGCACGAAGCGCGCCCCCTCGCGCGTCAGCACCGAGGCAAACAGCCGCACCAAAGCCGGCCGCCGATCGGCGTACCGCCATAGAACCACGTGCCGTCGGCGGCGATGCGCATGTCCATGTCGCCGCAATCGGGCGGATCCCACAGCTCCACCGGGCCGGACCCCGGCCGCCGGCCGCGCGCACCGCCGACAGCAGCGCGTCGAGCCGCCCGCCTGCGGCGGCAGGTGCGGGCGGTGGCGCGGCCTCGTCGGAACCACTCATGGGGCCTCCTCGCGATGACGTGAGCAAAGTGTCCCGCCGCCGCCTTCGCAGGGCCTCGACGCGGCGCCATCTTATCGTAAGCTCCCATTCCGGCTGGCGCGACCTTTGCAAGGCTCGAAGGCGGGGGTCATCCTCCGGGGCCTTTTCTTGCCGCTTTTGGCGGCGAGCCTGTCCGGGAGACGGAGAAGCGTAGATGTCGTCAGCCAGCGAGACGTTCGACCTTGACCAGATGATCGTCCGCAATGCGGAAGCGGCCGGCGCCCATGTGCGGGCGGCGCGGACCGCCATTTCCTCGGTCATCTTCGGCCAGGAAACGGTGGTGGAACAGGCGCTCATCACCATTCTGGCCGGCGGCCACGCGCTGCTGGTGGGCGTTCCCGGCCTCGCCAAGACCAAGCTGGTGGAGACCATGGGCACGGTGCTCGGGCTCGACGCCCGGCGCGTGCAGTTCACGCCCGATTTGATGCCCTCCGACATCCTCGGCGCCGAGGTGCTGGAAGAGAGCGCCGGCGGCAAGCGCGCCTTCCGCTTCATCCGCGGCCCGATCTTCGCGCAATTGCTGATGGCGGACGAGATCAACCGCGCCTCGCCGCGCACCCAGTCGGCGCTGCTGCAGGCAATGCAGGAATACCACGTCACGGTGGCCGGCGAGCGCCACGATCTGCCCAAGCCCTTCCACGTGCTCGCGACCCAGAACCCGCTGGAGCAGGAAGGCACCTATCCGCTCCCGGAAGCCCAGCTCGACCGCTTCCTGATGGAGATCGACGTGGACTATCCCGACCGGGACGCCGAGCGGCGCATCCTGTTCGAGACCACCGGCGCGGAGGAGCAGAAGCCCCGGGCCGCCATGAGCGTCGAGGACCTGCTCGCCGCCCAGCGCCTGGTGCGCCGCCTGCCGGTGGGCGAGAGCGTGGTGGAGGCGATCCTCACCCTCGTGCGCTCCGCCCGTCCCTCCGCCGAAGGGCCCGAACAGCGCTTCATCTCCTGGGGCCCGGGTCCGCGCGCCTCGCAGGCGCTGATGCTGGCGGTGCGCGCCCGCGCGCTGCTGGACGGGCGCTTCGCCCCCTCGCTGGACGACGTGGTGGCGCTGGCCGAGCCGGTGCTGAAGCACCGCATGGCGCTTACCTTCGCCGCCCGAGCGGAAGGCGAGAGCGTGGCGCGCATCGTCAAGCGCCTCACCGAGCGCCTCGGCTGAGGACGCGGAGATCGTGACAGACCCAGCCCGCGCCGCCGTCGAGACCGCCGCGCAATCCGCCTCCGAACTGGTGGCCGCCATGCCCCGGCTGGTGCTGGAGGCGCGCCGCATCGCCTCCAACGTGCAGCACGGTTTGCACGGGCGCCGGCGCTCGGGCATGGGCGAGAACTTCTGGCAGTACCGGCGCTTCGTCGATGGCGAGCCGGCGGCCCGCGTCGACTGGCGCCGCTCGGCGCGCGACGACCATCTCTATGTGCGCGAGCGCGAATGGGACGCTGCCCACACGGTGTGGATCTGGCCCGATCTCTCCGCCTCCATGAGCTACGCCACCCACAAGCTGCCGCCCAAGCGCGAGCGGGCGCTGGTCATCGCCTTCGCGCTGGCCGACCTGCTGGTGAAGGGCGGCGAGCGGGTGGGCGTGCCCGAACTGATGCGCCCCTCCGCCAACCGCCGCATCGTCGAGCGCATGGCGGAGGCGGTGATCCTCGCGCCCGAGCTGCCGGCGAGCCTGCCGCCCGCCTTCGGCCCCTCCCCCATGTCGGAGATCGTGCTGCTCGGCGACTTCTGGAGCCCGGCGGCCGAGATCGCGGAACGCATCCACGACCTCGCCGCCTCGGGCGCGCACGGCCATGTGGTGCAGATCGTCGATCCCTCCGAGGAGACCTTCCCCTTCTCCGGCCGCATCGAGTTCGAGGAGCCGGAGGGCGGCGGGCGCCTCACCGTGGGCCGCGCCGAGAGCTGGCGCGCCGAATACGACCTGAAGCTCGTCGAGCACCGCGCGCGCATCCGCGTCGCCGCGCAGCGGGCGGGCTGGAGCTTCACGGTCCACCGCACCGACCGCCGGCCAGCGACCTGCTGCTGGCGCTCCACATGCGCA
>NZ_JBNFNU010000348.1:0-4512 GCF_057364445.1 Xanthobacter sp. BG11Y11_SDJG | reverse complement strand
CGGGGCGGCCGAAGCCATGCGGCGCGACGCGGCGCGGCACCGCTCGCCCAATGCCGGCTGGCCGGAGGCGCCATGGCGGGGGCACTGGGGGCTCAGGCTCAACGGTCCGAAGGTGTATGGCGGCGTGCCGACCGATGACGCCTATATGGGCGATGGGCGGCGCGAGGCCACCAGCACCGACGTGCGGCGCGCGCTGGCGCTCTACCGGCGCGCGGACGGCCTGTTGATCGGCCTCGTCCTGCTCGGCGCGATCGCGCAGACCCTGCTGTTCAGCTGAGGCCGGCCCGCCGCGCCCGGTCGCGCCAGCGCTGTCAGCGCGCCGCGTCGAGCAGCGCGTCGAGGTCCAGATGGCTGGCGAGATGGGCCGCGAGGCCGTCCAGGGCCGCCTCCACCCGGGCCTCGAAATTCATTCCGTCCGGCGCCGCGCCGAGCTGCGCCAGGAAGGCGGCGCGGAAGGCGTCGGCGGCGAACAGGCCGTGGAGATAGGTGCCGGCGATGCGCCCGTCCGCCGAAGCCGCCCCCTCGGGGGTCCCCTCCCCCGCCCCCGGCCGCGAGGCGCGCGAAGGGGTGCGCCGTGTCGGGCCCGGTGGTCACGCCAAGGTGCATCTCGTAGCCGCGGAGCGGCGCGCCGAGTGCCTCCCCCGCCACCTCCACCAGCCGCTTCTCGCCGAAGCACGGTGTGGACCTCCAGCAGGCCAAGGCCGCGGGCGATCCGCGCCTCCCCCTCGACGCCGTCCGGATCGGCGAGGGTGCGGCCCAGCATCTGGTAGCCCCCGCACAGGCCGAGCACCCGCCCGCCGCGCCGGGCGAAGGCAATGATGTCGTGATGCAGGCCGCCCGCCTTCAGCGCCGCGAGGTCGGCCAGGGTGGATTTCGACCCGAGCAGCAGCACCAGATCGGTGTCCGGCGGCAGGCATTCATGGGGCCGCAGGCGGCGGACCTCGATGTCCGGCTCGGCATCGAGGGGATCGAGGTCGTCGAAATTGGAGATGTGGGGCAGGATCGGCACGCCCACGCGCCGCCGCGCCCCGGCCTTGGCGGGTGGCGGCGCGGCAAGCGCCAGCGCGTCCTCGGCCGGCAGCGCGCGGCGTCGGCGAAATGCGGCACGAGGCCGAAGGCGCGCCAGCCGGTGAGGTCGGCGATCCGCGTCATGCCGTCGGCGAACAGGGCCGGATCGCCGCGGAAGCGGTTGACGATGAAGCCTGAGATCAGCGCCGCGTCCGCCGGATCGATCACCGCCTTCGTGCCGACCAGGCTGGCGATGACGCCGCCGCGGTCGATGTCGCCGATCAGCACCACCGGCACGCCGGCGGCCTGGGCGAAGCCCATATTGGCGATGTCGTTGGCGCGCAGATTGACCTCGGAGGCGCTGCCCGCGCCTTCCACCAGAACGAGGTCGGCCTCGGCCTTGAGCCGCGCGAAGCTCTCCAGCACCTGCGGCATCAATTGCGGCTTGAGCGATTGGTAGGCGGCCGCGCGGGCGGTGGCGACGACGCGGCCCTGCACCACCACCTGGGCGCCGGTCTCCCCCTGCGGCTTCAGCAGCACCGGGTTCATGTGCACCGAGAGGGGAACCCGCGCCGCCCGCGCCTGCAGCGCCTGGGCGCGGCCGATCTCGCCGCCGTCGGCGGTCACGGCGGCGTTGTTGGACATGTTCTGCGGCTTGAACGGGCGCACCGTGAGGCCGCGGTTCGCGAAGGCGCGCGCCAGCCCCGCCACCAGCAGCGACTTGCCCACATCGGAGCCGGTGCCCTGGAACATGAGCGCGCGCGCGGCCATGGGCTAGAACTCGATGCCCGGCTGCGCCTTCACCCCGGCGGCGAAATGGTGCTTCACGAGGCCCATCTCGGTCACGAGGTCGGCCGCCGCGATCATCTCCGGCTTGGCGTTGCGGCCCGTCACGACCACGTGGAGGCCGGGCCGGCGCGCCGTCAGTGCGTCGATCACCTCGGCCAGGTCCAGGTAGTCGTAGCGCAGGGCGATGTTCAGCTCGTCGAGGATGACGAGGCCGATGGTCTCGTCGGCCATCAGTTCACGCGCCTTGCCGAAGGCGCGGGCGGCGGCGGCGCGGTCGCGGTCGAGGTCCTGGGTCTCCCAGGTGAAGCCCTCGCCCATGGTGTGCCAGGCGACGCGGTCGCCGAAGGCGGCGAACGCCTGCTGCTCGCCGGTGGACCAGGCGCCCTTGATGAACTGCACCACGCCGACGCGCCCGCCGCGCCCGAGCGCGCGCAGCGCGAGGCCGAAGGCGGCCGTGCTCTTGCCCTTTCCGGGGCCGGTATGGACCAGGAGCAGGCCCTTCTCGATGGTCTTGCCGGCCACCTCGGCGTCCTGAACGGCCTTGCGCTTCTCCATCTTGGCGCGGTGGCGCTCGGCTTCGCCGGTGGGCGCGGGCTTGGGTTCGAGATCGCTCATGGGGCGCCTCCCGGCGTCTTGAGGTCGAGCGGCAGGCCCGCGACCACCAGCGTCACGCGCCCGGCGATCGCCGCGACCTGCTGGTTCAGCCGCCCCGCGGCGTCGCGGAAGCGCCGGGCGAGCGCATTGTCCGGCACGATGCCGAAGCCCACCTCGTTCGAGACGCAGACCGTGAGGCCGTCCCGCGCCGCAAGGGCCGCGCGCAGGCGCTCCGCCTCGGCATCGAGGTCGTGGTCCGCCAGAAGATGGTTGGTGAGCCAGAGGGTCAGGCAGTCCACCAGCGCCGGCCGCCCATCCGGCAGCGCCGCCAGTGCGCCGGCAAGGTCGAGCGGGGCGTCGACGGTCTCCCAGCCGCCGGCGCGGCGGGCGCGATGGAGGGCGATGCGCGCCGCCATCTCGCCGTCGTGCGCCTCGGCGGTGGCGATGTAGGTCCAGGGACCGGGCGCGGCCTCCACCAGCGCCTCGGCGAAGCGGCTCTTGCCCGAGCGCGCTCCGCCGAGGATGAGGACGAGGCCGCCCTCAGGCGTTGCCACCTCAGCCCGGAATGATCTGCCCGGCGAGCGCGGCGATGCCGATGCCCGCCACGGCGGCACCCGCGAGGCGCGCATTGAGCGACACCGGGGCCTCCTTCACCGAGCGGGCGGCGAGCGCGACGCCCACGGCGATCACGCTCTGGATGATGACGAGGCCCACCAGATAGGCCACCAGCGGGGTCTGCTCGGCGCCGAAGATCGATTCGCCATAGGCATAGCCGTGGAACAGGCCGGCGAGCGCGAACAGCGCCGCCCAGCCCGCCGGCGGCAGCTTGGCGGCGCGCGCCAGCAGAACGCCCAGCAGGATGACCGAGGCCGCGACCACCAGCTCGGAGGCCGGCAGCGAAACCCCGGCCACGTGGATGGCGACGCCGATCGCCGAGGCGGCGACGAACAGCGCCGGCAGCGCGAGGTTCAGCCCGAACGCGCCCACCACCACGCCGACACCGACGATGAAGGCCAGATGATCGAGGCCGATCACCGGATGGCCGAGACCGGACAGCAGGCCCTGCGCGAACGTGGACGGCATCTCACCGCCCATCATGTGATGGGCGTGGGCCGGCGCCGCGGCCAGCATGGCGAACGCCGCGACGACGGATGCGGATGCGGCGTGAAACTTCATGGAACGAGACATGTGACCCCCTCGCCCTCCCACCGAGGGCGCCCTGGATGTGCCCGCGAACGGGCGATGCGGCGGCGGCAGGTCTCCTGGCTCGCGGATCACCGCCCGCCCCGCGCCTTCCCGGATCGCTCCAGTGGCCCTTGCGGGGGGACTTTCCGCCGACAGTTGCGGGGGCAGCTGCGGCATAAGGCGACGAGCGCCCGCACCGCATTCCCTCTTTCGGCCCGCGGATGCGGGCACCGACACCAAAAGCGACTATAGGAGCCTCGTCCGTCACGGCAACTCGGATGCCCGACTTTTTTGTGCGCCGCATGCAGAAGGCCGCCGGTCAGACCTGGGATGGATCGACGGCGGTTGCCAAAGCCCCGCGGTGGCCGGGACGCGCCGTCACGGCCGGCCTTATTCCTTCGCCTTCGCCACCAGCGCCGAGGTGGAGCGGCCCGCCACCAGCGGCACCAGGGCGACGCGGCCGCCATAGGCCTTCACCACGTCCGCCCCCACCACCTGGTCCTCGCGATAGTCGGCGCCCTTCACCAGAACGTCGGGCTTCAGCGTCTCGATCAGGCGCAGCGGCGTGTCCTCGTCGAACAGCACCACGAGATCGACGCAGCGCAGCGCGCCCATGACGCGGGCGCGCGCCGCCTCGTCCTGCACCGGGCGGCGCTCGCCCTTCAGCCGCTTCACGGAGGCGTCGGTGTTGAGCGCCACCACGAGGCGGTCGCCCTCCCGCGCCGCCGCCTCCAGCAAGGCGATATGGCCGGGATGCATGAGGTCGAAGCAGCCGTTGGTGAACACCACCCGCGCGCCCGCCGCGCGCCATTCGGCGATCACGCGGGCGCCTCGTCCGTTTCCAGCAGCGCGCCGGGGGCGATGCCGGGCGTGCCCGCCTCCTCCCAGCGCCGCCAGCAAGCCTCGGCGCGGGTGACGACCGCCGGTGCCGAGCTT
>NZ_JBNFNU010000347.1:0-4525 GCF_057364445.1 Xanthobacter sp. BG11Y11_SDJG | reverse complement strand
CCCACCACCGGCCACGTCGAAGCTGGTCCGGTCCATGTGCCGCTCCCGTCTCGTCCTGTCCCGCGTCGCGCCGGCCGTCCGGCGGTGCGGGCGCCATGATAAGCCCATGGCAGGCCGCGGTCGCGCGGCCGGTTGACCCAGCCCCCGCGCAGGGCGGATGTGCCGAAAGTCCCCTTGATGACGGGACGGAAGAGCGGGAAAACTAAGGCCACCTCGGGGGCCTCAGCCATGGAATGGATCGCTTCGCCGGAAGCCTGGGCGGCGCTGGTCACGCTCACGGCCATGGAGATCGTGCTCGGCATCGACAATGTGGTGTTCATCTCGCTGCTGGTGCAGGGCCTGCCGCCGCAATTGGCGCTGCGCGCCCGGCAGATCGGCCTGTCCGCCGCGCTGGTGATGCGCATCGCTTTGCTGTTCGCCTTGTCCTGGCTGATCGGGCTGAAGGCACCGGTGTTCTCCGCCCTCGGCTACGACTTCTCCTGGCGCGATCTGATCCTGATCGGCGGCGGCGCCTTCCTGATCGCCAAGGCGACCCACGAGATGCACGCGACGGTGGAGGGCGAGGACGAATTCGAGGAAGAGATGAGCGTCGGCGAGCGCGCCCGGCGCAGCTTCTTCCTGCTGGTCGGGCAGATCGTCATCATCGACATCGTGTTCTCGGTGGATTCCATCCTCACCGCCATCGGCATGGCCGAGCATGTGGAGATCATGGTGATGGCGGTGATCATCGCCGTGGGCATCATGTTCATCGCCTCGGGGCCGCTGAGCGCGTTCATCGCCGCCCATCCCACCACCAAGATGCTGGCGCTCGCCTTCCTGGTGCTGATCGGCGTGACGCTGGTGGCGGACGGCTTCGGCGTGCATGTGCCGAAGGGCTACATCTATGCCGCCATGGCGTTCTCGGTGACGGTGGAGGCGCTCAACGTCGCCGCCACCGGCCGGCGCCGGCGCCGCGCGGAGGCCCGCCAGAACCAAGGCGTGAACGGTCAGAAACAAAGAATAAGAAGAGGTCCGGGAGGGGCGAGGCTCAACCACCTGGGGAGGATTCCATGTCAGATCGCGTGCCTTCAGATCCCGTGCCGTCCGATCGCGTGCTGCTCGTCACCGGCGCCAGCCGGGGCATCGGCGCCGCCACCGTGCGGCAGGCCGCGCAGGAGGGCTACCGCATCGCCCTCAATTATGCCTCCGCCGACCGGGAAGCGGAGGAAACCGCCGCCGCCGCCCGCGCGGCGGGCGCCGAGGTGGTTCTGGTCAAGGCCGACGTCTCGCGCCCGGAGGAGGTGGAGCGGCTGTTCGCCGAGGTGGACGGCCGGCTCGGCCGCATCACCCATCTGGTCAACAATGCCGGCATCACCGGCCCGGCGAGCAAGTTCGCGGAGATCGCGCCGGCGGAGCTGGCCCGGGTGCTCGACCTCAATGTCACCGGCGCGCTGCTGGTGGCGCGGGCGGCGGTGCGGCGCATCTCCACCGCCTATGGCGGAGCGGGCGGGGCGATCGTCAACGTCTCCTCCATGGCGGCGCGGCTCGGCTCGCCGGGGGAATATGTCTGGTACGCCGCCTCCAAGGGCGCGATCGACAGCCTGACGGTCGGCCTCGCGCGGGAGCTGGGGCCGGAGCGGGTGCGGGTGAACGCGGTGGCACCGGGCCTGATCGAGACCGGCATCCATGAACGTTCCGGCCAGCCGGACCGGCTCCAGCGCCTCGCGCCCACCATCCCGCTCGGCCGTCCGGGCACCTCGGAGGAGGTGGCGCGCTCGATCCTGTGGCTGCTGTCGGATGCCGCCTCCTATGTCACCGGCGCAGTGCTCAACATCTCCGGCGGGCGCTGAGGGCGCTTGCGGGCGGCGGGGCCGGCCTTATGATCCGGCCCCTTGAGAACGAAGCGGGAGGCGCGTCATGGTCCATGCGGTCAGGGTTCACCAGACGGGCGGTCCCGAGGTGCTCACCTACGAGGAGATCACCGTTCCCGCCCCGGGGCCCGGCGAGGTGCAGATCCGCCAGACCGCCATCGGCCTCAATTTCATCGACGTCTATTTCCGCACCGGCCTCTATGCTTCGCCGCAGATGCCGTTCGTGCCCGGCAGCGAGGGCGCGGGCGTGGTGGAGGCGGTGGGGCCGCAGGTGGAGGGCTTCCATGCCGGCGACCGCGTCGCCTACGCCATGGCCCCGGGCGCCTATGCGCAGGTGCGCAACATCCCCGCCGCCATGCTGGTGCACCTGCCGGCGGCGATCGACGACCGCACCGCCGCGGCCATGATGCTGAAGGGCATGACGGCGCAGTATCTCGTCAAGCGCACCCACCACGTGAAGCCGGGCGATGTGCTTCTGGTGCAGGCGGCGGCCGGCGGCGTCGGCCTCATCCTCACCCAGTGGGCGCACCAGCTCGGCGCCACGGTGATCGGCACGGTGGGCTCGAAGGACAAGGCGGAACTGGCGCTCGCCCATGGCTGCGACCACGTCATCCTCTATCGGGACGAGGATTTCGTGCACAAGGTCAAGGAGATCACCGCCGGCAAGCTGTGCGACGTGGTGTATGACGGCATCGGTCAGGCGACCTATCCGGCCTCGCTCGACTGCCTCAAGCCGCTCGGCCTGTTCGTGTCGTTCGGCAACGCCTCCGGGGCGATCCGCAATTTCGAGCTGCTCGACCTCTCCAAGCGCGGCTCGCTGTTCGCCACACGGCCGACGCTCGGCACCTTCGTCGCCAAGCGGCACGATCTCTTGGCCACCGCCAACGATCTGTTCGAGGCGGTGCTGGGCGGCGGGGTGAAGATCCCGATCCACCAGACCTTCCCGCTCAAGGACGCCCGCAAGGCGCACGAGGTGCTGGAGGGGCGCGGCACCACGGGCTCGACGCTTCTGCTGCCGTGACGCTGCGGTGGGCCTGACGCTTTTGCCGGCGGGAGCGCACGCGCGCCTTGCGCGCGCCGCGCTTCGCGCCGATATTTAAACAACAACAAAGAACGGGGCCGCCCGCCGACGGATTTTCTCCATCGGCGCGCCCCGCTCGTGCTGCGACGGATCGTTCGGCCATGATGCGCCAATACGAACTGGTCGAGCGCGTTCGACGGTACAATCCAAAGACCGACGAGGCGCTTCTCGACCGCGCCTATGTCTACGCCATGAAGGCGCACGGCAGCCAAGTGAGGGCGTCGGGCGATCCCTATTTCTCGCACCCGCTGGAAGTGGCGGCGATCCTCACCGATCTGAAGCTCGACGACGCCACCATCGTCGCCGCGCTGCTGCACGACACCATCGAGGACACCGACGCCACCAAGAGCGAGATCGAGCGCCTGTTCGGCCACCAGATCGCGACCCTGGTGGAGGGCCTAACCAAGATCAAGAAGCTCGATCTGGTGTCGAAGCAGGCCAAGCAGGCCGAGAACCTGCGCAAGCTGCTGCTCGCCATCGCCGACGACGTGCGCGTGCTCCTCGTCAAGCTCGCCGACCGCCTGCACAACATGCGCACCCTGAAATGGGTGCCGCCGGACAAGCGCGACCGGGTGGCCCAGGAGACGCTGGACATCTACGCCCCGCTGGCCGCGCGCATGGGCATGCAGGACATGCGCGAGGAACTGGAAGACCTCGCCTTCCGCCAGCTGTCGCCGGAAGCCTATCAGAGCATCACCACCCGGGTCTCGGAGCTGCGCCAGCGCAACGGCCCGCTGGTGGAGGAGATCGAGCGCGAGCTGCGGGACGAGCTGGCCCGGCGCGGCATCGCGGCGGACGTGAAGGGGCGCGAGAAGGCGCCCTATTCCATCTGGGGCAAGATGGAGCGCAAGGCGATCGGCTTCGAGCAGCTTTCCGACCTCTACGGCTTCCGCGTGATCGTGAAGAGCGTGGACGAGTGCTACCGCGCGCTCGGCGTGGTCCACACCAAGTGGGCCATCGTGCCGGGGCGCTTCAAGGATTACATCTCGACCCCCAAGCCCAACGACTACCGATCGCTGCACACCACCCTGATCGGCCCGCGCCGCCAGCGGGTGGAACTGCAGATCCGCACCCGCGACATGGAGGAGATCGCGGAATACGGCATCGCCGCCCATGCACTGTACAAGGACCCGTCCGGCGAGCCCGGCCCCATGCTCTCCAATGAGAGCCGCGCCTATGCCTGGCTGCGCAAGACCATCGAGAACCTGTCGCAGGGCCTCTCCCCGGAAGAGTTCCTGGAGCACACCAAGCTCGAACTGTTCCACGACCAGGTGTTCTGCTTCACCCCCAAGGGCCGGCTGATCGCGCTGCCGCGCAAGGCGACGCCCATCGACTTCGCCTATGCGGTGCACACCGACATCGGCAACACCGCCGTGGGCTGCAAGATCAACGGCACCATCGCGCCGCTGGTGTCGGAGCTGAAGAATGGCGACGAGGTGGAGATCATCACCTCCAGAACGCCCAGTCGCCGCCGGAGCGTGGGAGACCATCGCCGTCACCGGCAAGGCGGCGCGCCGCGGTGCGCCGGGCGACGCGCACCGCGGTCAGGCGCAATATGCCGGGCTCGGCCGCAAGATCGCCGAGCGCGCCTTCG
>NZ_JBNFNU010000346.1:0-4530 GCF_057364445.1 Xanthobacter sp. BG11Y11_SDJG | reverse complement strand
CCGCGCTCGCCGCGCGGCTTCTGGCGGCGCGCCGGCTCGGCCTGCGGGTCGGCGCCGCGGACCATCTCGTCAGCGAGGCGCTCTATCTCGACGATCCGGACGGCAACGGCGTCGAGATCTATCGCGACCGCCCGCGCGAGGCCTGGCCCGCCACCGAGGACGGCACCATCGCCATGGAGACGCTGCCGCTCAACCTCGCGGCGCTCGCCGGCGAGGCGGCGGAAGGGGGCGGCCCGGCCCCGGCCGGAACCGACATGGGGCACGTGCACCTCAAGGTGTCCGACCTCGACGCCGCCCGCCACTTCTGGGTGGACCTCGTCGGCTTCCGCGTGATGGCTGCCTATCCCGGCGCCCTGTTCGTGAGCGCGGGCGGCTATCACCATCACCTCGGTTTCAATGTCTGGCACTCGGCCGGCGGCGCGGCGCCGCCCCAGGGTTCGACCGGGCTCGATCATTTCGAGGTGCGCCTGCCGGGCGACGGCATCGCCGCGCTTGAAGGGCGCCTCGCCGCCGCCGGCTGGCCGTTCGCGCGGCAGGACGGCGGCATCGTCACCGCCGATCCCTCGGGCAACGCGGTGACGTTCCAGCCGGCGGGGGGAACCGCCTGAGCGGGGGTGCGGCCGCGCCGTTCGCAACGGGGCAAATCACACTAGGGTGCGCTTCGAGGAGGCGGTCCGCCGGGCCCCTCCCAAGAACAGGGGCGCGGCTGGCGCCCTGGAGGCGGCACCCATGATGTCCATCCCCTTTTCGGGGTCTTCCTCGCCTTCGTCGCGACTTTGGCGGGATCGCGGACCCTCGCGCTTGCCTTGTGGTTCGTGTCCATGGCGGCGATGCTCGTGCTGTTCAAGCTGCACGCCACCGACCCCCTCAACATCGCGCTGTGAGGGGACCATGAGCCCGGACCTCTCCCGCACCCTCAACGCCCTCGGCCTCGCGGCGGTGTGCGTCGTGCTGATCGTCGCCTTCGCCGACCAGCTTTTGTTCGGCGACCTGCCGTGCCCGCTGTGCATCCTCCAGCGGGCCGGCTTCCTCGGCGTCGCCGCGGGCCTCGCGCTGAACGTGAAGTTCGGCCCGCGCCCGTCGCATTATGCGGTGATGCTGATCTCGTCGCTGGCCGGGGCGGCGGTGTCGCTGCGCCAGACGCTGCTGCACATCGTGCCAGGCGAGGGCGCCTATGGCGACGCCTTCTTCGGCCTGCACTTCTATGCCTGGGCGTTCATCGTCTTCATGGTCTGCGTCGCCGGCACCGCGGCGATGCTGCTGTTCGACCGCCAGTTCGCGGACGGGCTGCGTCCGCCGGCGCGGATCGGCGCGCTGGGCGGCATCATGGTGGCGCTCGGCCTGCTTCTGGCCTTCGCCAACGGCGCCTCCACCGTGCTGGAATGCGGCGGCGGCCTGTGCCCCGACAATCCCACCAGCTACCTGCTGCTGCAGGACGGCGCCATCGGCGCGCCGCTGCGCCAGCTCTTCGGCCAGTGATGCGCCCCCATCAAGGTTGCTGATCGAGCCCCAACGAGAATGCATTTCAGGACCGCGGCGAAAGCGGCTAGATGAGCCCCAAGGCCGGATCAGCGATCCGGCCAACCGCTTTGACGGCCGGATCAGCGATCCGGCCAAACCGCCTTGACGGCCGGATCCACGATCCGGTCCGGGTGTCTTGAGAGCCGGATCGCGATCCGGCGCCCCGCCGCCGCGCGCGAGCGGTCCGCATCGCGCTGGCGTGTCGGACCGTGGCCGCCCCTTCCTCGCCCGCCCCGCAACGCCTTCGGAAGAGGTCATGTCCGCACCCCGCTCGACCGGTCCGCTCGGCGCCGTCTTCAACGCGCCCTATCTGCTGCTGGTGCTGGTGGCGATGCTCTGGGCGGTGAACATGGTGCTCGGGCGCTATATCGTCGGGCACGTGCCGCCGCTCACCCTCGCCTTCGTGCGCTGGACCGGCGCGACGCTGATCCTGCTGCCGTTCGCCTGGTCGCAGCTCATGCGCGACTGGCCGCTGGTGCGCACGCACTTCCCGAGCCTGCTGCTGCTCTCGGCCACCGGCATCTCCTGCTACAACTCCATGACCTATTACGGGTTGCAGTACACGGAGGCGGTGAACGGGCTCCTGGTCCAGTCCACCACGCCGCTGATCGTCGCCGTATGGACCTTCCTGCTGTTCCGCGACCGCCTCTCGCTCGGCCAGACGGCGGGCATCGGCGTGTCGCTGGTGGGGGTGATGTTCATCATCAGCCGCGGTGACCTCGACACGCTTGTGCACCTCAAGCCCAACGTGGGCGACCTGTGGCTGCTTCTCGCCATCGCCATCTACGGCTTCTACGCCGCCATGCTGCGCAAGCGGCCGCCCATGGGATCGCTGTCGTTCCTTTTGGTGATCATGGCGATGGGCGCGGTGATCCTGATCCCCACGGTGCTGTGGGAGATGCACCTCGGCAAGTACCTGAAGTTCGATACCCTGACCTACTCCGCCATGGCCTATGTGGCGGTGGGGCCCTCGCTTATCGCCTACATGTTCTTCAACCGGGCGGTGGAAATGGTGGGCGCGAACCGGGCGGCGCCGTTCATCCACCTGTTGCCGGTGTTCGGCACCGCGCTCGCCATCGTGTTCCTGGGCGAGCGGCTCGCCTGGTACCATCTCGTGGGCTATGTGCTGGTGATCGGCGGCATCGGGCTTGCCACCGTCTCCGGCCGCAAGGGCATCCCCGGAAAGTCCGCCGCCGAGGAGCCCCCGCCCCCGGGGTGACCGGCGGCGGCTATCGCCGCCGGCTGCCGGAGCGCCGGTCTCAGAAGCCCAACGCCTTGGCCTGCTTCACGTGCGGCAAGGCGAGCACCTTGCCGAGCACGTCGGCGGGCACCTTGCCGTCCACCGCCACCAGCGCGATGGCATCGCCCCCCGCATGGTCGCGGCCGAGGGCGAAGGTGGCGATGTTCACGCCGGCATCGCCCAGGAGCCCCGCGAAGCGGCCGATGAAGCCGGGCTTGTCCTCGTTGGTGACGTAGATCATGGCCGGGGCGAACTCGGCGTCCACCTTGATGCCCTTGATGTTGACGATGCGCGGATGGCCGTCGGCGAACACCGTGCCGGAGACCGAGCGCTCATACTTGTCCGTCACCACCGCGAGGGTGATCAGGCTGTCATAGTCGCCGGTGGCGGCGCGGGTCATCTCCTCGATGACGATGCCGCGCTCCTTGGCGACCGAGGGGGCGGACACCACGTTGACGTCCGGCAGCGCCGGACGCAGCAGGCCGGCCACCGCCGCCGAGGTGAGCGCCTTCACCTTGAGATCGGCGACCGCGCCCTCATAGGTGATGCGCACGGTCTTGATGTCGGTGTCGGTGAGCTGGCCGGCGAACGAGCCGAGCTTCTCGGCCAGCTCGATGAACGGCTTCAGCTTCGGCGCCTCCTCGGCGGTGATGGAGGGGAAGTTCACCGCGTTGGAGATGGCGCCGGAGAGCAGGTAGTCGCTCATCTGCTCGGCCACCTGGAGGGCGACATTCTCCTGCGCCTCGGTGGTGGCGGCGCCGAGGTGCGGGGTGCACACCACGTTGGCGCGGCCGAACAGCGGGTTGGTCTCGGCGGGCTCGATCGTGAACACGTCGAAGGCGGCGCCGGCCACGTGCTTGGCGTCCAGCGCGGCGGCGAGCGCCGCCTCGTCGACGAGGCCGCCGCGGGCGCAATTGATGATGCGCACGCCCTTCTTGGTCTTGGCCAGGTTCTCGGCCGAGAGGATGTTCTTGGTCTTCTCGGTGAGCGGCGTGTGCAGGGTGATGAAGTCGGCGCGGGCGAGCAGGTCGTCCAGCTCCACCTTCTCGACGCCGAGATCGAGCGCGCGCTCAGGGGAGAGGAAGGGATCGAAGGCGATGACCTTCATCTTCAGCCCCACGCCGCGCTCGGCGACGATGGAGCCGATATTGCCGCAGCCGATGATGCCGAGGGTCTTGCCGGTGACCTCGACGCCCATGAAGCGGTTCTTCTCCCACTTGCCGGCCTGGGTGGAGACGTCCGCCGCCGGGATCTCGCGGGCGAGCGCGAACATCATGGCGATGGCGTGCTCGGCGGTGGTGATGGAATTGCCGAACGGCGTGTTCATCACGATCACGCCCTTGGCGGTGGCGGCCGGGAGGTCGACATTGTCGACGCCGATGCCGGCGCGGCCGATCACCTTGAGGCGGCTGGCCTTCTCCAGGATCTTCGGCGTCACCTTGGTGGCCGAGCGGATGGCCAGGCCGTCATAATTGCCGATGATCTCGGCGAGCTTGTCCTTGTCCTTGCCGAGGTCGGGCTGGAAATCCACCTCGACGCCGCGATCCTTGAAGATCTGGATGGCGGCGGGGGAGAGCTTGTCGGAGATGAGAACGCGGGGTGCCATTGGGGGCTCCGGGAATTGTGTGTGTGTGTGTGGGTTGGGTGCCGGGCTGCGCGCCATTGCTGCGCTTCACCGGCATGAACCCTCTCCCGCTTGCGGGGGGAGGGCAGGGAGAGGGGCCGGGGGGCGAGGGGGGGTTTTCGCGGCGTTCGGGGCCGGGGCACCG
>NZ_JBNFNU010000345.1:0-4531 GCF_057364445.1 Xanthobacter sp. BG11Y11_SDJG | reverse complement strand
GCCGTCGAGCCCGGACGGCAGGTCGGACGGCGACGATGGGCCGGCCCGCCGCCGCCATGCCGCTCCACCAGCGCCTTCGCCGCGCCGTCGAGGTCGCGAGCGAGGCCGGCGCCGAACAAAGCGTCGACGATGAGATCGCAGGCGGCAAGGTCCACCGCCGCCGGCTCGTCCACCGGCCCCTTCCACAGGCGCGCCACCGCGGCGGCATCGCCCGCAAGCCGATCGCGGTCGCCGAGCAGCGCGAGGCGCACCCGGAAGCCGCGCTGGGCGAGGATGCGCGCGGCGACGAATCCGTCGCCGCCATTGTTGCCCGGCCCGCACAGCACCAGCACGCGGGTGGCGAGCGGACTGCGCGCCACAACGTCTGCGACAGCGGTGCCGGCGCGCTCCATGAGCGTTAGGGACGGCGTGCCCATTTGCACGGCGAAAGCGTCCGCGCGCGCCATTTCCGAGGGATCGAGAAGCTCGCAGCCCACATCCAGCTCCCGCCTGCCTAGTTCATATCCAAGCCGCTGCCTGCCGCCGGGAAAATTTCGCCTAAACTTTACTCAATGTGATTACGATCCGTGCATAAATGCGCTCCTCTGCGGGAGTCGGACGGCGCGGGCCATGGAGCCTGAGCGTGGCACGCATCCTGCTTCAAATGCGCCGGCTCGGCCATGCGGCGGAGGGGCCGGGCCAGGGAGACGGAGCGCATGAAGAAGATCGAGGCAATCATCAAGCCCTTCAAGCTGGACGAGGTGAAGGAGGCGCTTCAGGACGTGGGCCTGCAGGGCATCACCGTAACGGAGGCGAAAGGGTTTGGGCGCCAGAAGGGCCACACCGAGCTTTACCGCGGTGCCGAGTACGTCGTGGACTTCCTGCCCAAGGTGAAGATCGAAATCGTTCTCTCCGACGAAATGGTGGACAAGGCCGTGGACGCCATTCGCCGCGCCGCCCAGACCGGGCGCATCGGCGACGGCAAGATCTTCGTCTCCTCGATCGAGGAGGCGATCCGCATCCGCACCGGCGAGTCCGGCCTCGACGCCATCTGACTTTCCCTTCCTCGCCCATTTCACTGCTGATCGAAGAAAGGTAGACCCTCTCATGAAGCTCAAGACGGTCAAGGACGTCCTCGACGCCATCAAGTCCGAGGACGTGAAATACGTCGACCTGCGCTTTACCGACCCGCGCGGCAAGTGGCAGCACGTGACCTTCGACATCGGCATGGTGGACGAGGAATTCCTCTCCGAAGGCACCGCCTTCGACGGCTCCTCCATCGCCGGCTGGAAGGCCATCAACGAGTCCGACATGCTGCTGATGCCGGACCCGGCGAGCGCCTGCATCGACCCGTTCTTCTCCGAGACCACGATGTCCATCGTGTGCGACGTGCTGGAGCCCACCACCGGCCAGCCCTACGGCCGCGACCCGCGCTCCATCGCCAAGAAGGCGGAAGCCTACGCCAAGTCGACCGGCATCGGCGACGCGGTCTATTTCGGCCCCGAGGCCGAGTTCTTCATCTTCGACGACGTGCGCTTCAAGGCCGACCCGTACAACACCGGCTTCAAGCTCGACTCCATCGAGCTGCCGACCAACTTCGACACCGAGTATGAGGGCGGCAACCTCGGCCACCGCGTGAAGACCAAGGGCGGCTACTTCCCCGTCCCGCCGATCGACTCGGCCCAGGACATGCGCTCCGAGATGCTCGCCTCCATGGCGAAGATGGGCGCCCACGTCGAGAAGCACCACCACGAGGTGGCGTCCGCCCAGCACGAGCTCGGCCTGAAGTTCGGCTCGCTCGTGACCATGGCCGACCACCTGCAGGTCTACAAGTACTGCATCCACCAGGTGGCGAACATCTACGGCAAGACGGCGACCTTCATGCCGAAGCCGGTGTTCGGCGACAACGGCTCGGGCATGCACGTGCACCAGTCGATCTGGAAGGACGGCAAGCCGCTGTTCGCCGGCGACAAGTATGCCGACCTCTCCGAATACTGCCTGTGGTACATCGGCGGCATCATCAAGCATGCCAAGTCGCTGAACGCGTTCACCAACCCGCTGACCAACTCCTACAAGCGTCTGGTCCCGGGCTACGAGGCCCCCGTGCTGCTCGCCTATTCGGCGCGCAATCGCTCGGCCTCCTGCCGCATCCCCTACACCAACAACCCGAAGGCCAAGCGCGTCGAGGTCCGCTTCCCCGATCCGGGCGCGAACCCCTACCTCGCCTTCGCGGCTTTGTTCATGGCGGGCATGGACGGCATCCTAAACCGGATCGACCCCGGCTCGGCCATGGACAAGGACCTGTACGACCTGCCCCCGGCGGAGCTGAAGCAGATCCCGACCGTGTGCGGCTCGCTGCGCGAGGCGCTCGCCTCGCTCGAGGCCGACCACGACTACCTGCTGAAGGGCGATGTGTTCCAGAAGGACTTCATCGAGTCCTACATCGAGCTGAAGATGGCCGAGGTGATGCGCTTCGAGATGACGCCGCACCCGGTCGAGTTCGAGATGTACTACTCGGTCTGATGCGCCTTCCGGCGGCCCGGTTCGCCGGGCCGCCTTGGGCTCTCGGGTCTCTCCCACTGGGGCGCCCATCCGGGCGCCCTTTGCGTGGCGGGCCGGGCACGTTCAATCGCGTGTCACGGGCCAAGCCTAGGCTTGCCGCCAATCTCTTCCCGAGACGGTGGATGCCAGCCATGGTCCAGAGCCAGCCCCCTTCTTCGTCCCCACCGCCCGCGCGCGCGAGGCCGCGGACGACGTCGCCGCAAATCTCTCCGACGCCCCCCACCTTCGGCGACGTGGTCGCGCCCGCTTCGGCCGGCGCGATTTGCTGAAGGGCCTCCTTGGGCGGTCGCCGCCATCTCGGCCACCCAGTCTCGCCGCTGGCGCTCGCCGCCGCCGCGCTTCTCGCCGCGCTCGCCCTCGCCACCGCCTTCACCAAGCCCGGCGCCCTGCCGTTGGAGAAGGTGCCGGTGGCGGTGGACGCCGCGCCGGTGAAGACCTTCGCCTTCAATGACGAGCGGCAGCGCTTCGGGCCTCTGGAATTCCGCGGCGGGCTGGTGCTGTCCTCCGCCTTTCCCGGCTTCGGCGGCATCTCCGGGCTGGCGCTCGACGACGACGGCGCGCGCTTCCTCGCCGTGACCGACGCCGGCCTGTTCCTCGCAGGGCGGCTGGTGCTGGAGGGCGACCGGCCGGTGGGGATGGCGGACGTGAGCGCCATCGCCATCCGCGACGACAAGGGATTGCCGATCGCGCGTTCCGGACAGGGCGATGCCGAGAGCCTCACCCTGTCCGCCGACGCCGCTTATGTGGGCTTCGAGGGGCGCAACCAGATCTGGCGCTATCCCCGCGCGCCTCTGGGCGCGAACGGTGTCCCGGTGGCAGCTCCGGCGGTCCGCTCCTTGTCCGTGAACAAGGGGCTGGAGACGCTGGTCTTCGTGCCGTCAGGCCCGCTCAGGGGCGCGCTCATGGGCCTGTCCGAGGAGGGCGTGACAAGTGCGGACACGCTCGACGGCTTCATCATCGGCGGTCCCCGGCCAGGCACGTTCTCGGTGCGCCGGCATGATGCCTTCGCCGCCACCGACGCGGCGCTGACGCCGGACGGCGACGTGATCCTGCTGGAGCGCCACTACACCCGCTCGACCGGCGTGAAGATGCGCCTGCGCCGCTTCCCGCTCGCCGCCGTGACGCCGGGGGCGGTGATCGACGGCGAAGTGCTCGGCACCTTCGACATGGGCTACCAGATCGACAACATGGAGGGGCTCGCCGTAACCCGCAACGCGGCCGGCGAGACGCTGCTGACGATCATTTCCGACGACAATTTCAACCCGCTCCAGCGCACCGTCCTCCTGCGCTTCGCTCTGCGGGCGGATTGAGGGGGCGTCCTGTTCCGGGACGCCCCGACCGTGTCGGCGGAACGGCCAGCGAACGGAGCGCGTCCGAATCGGTGTGCGGGGCACGTTTTCGTTTGTTCTCGGGGATGCCCGGCGGCTGCCATGTCCCGCGCGCCGTCATCATGCTCCGGCTTGACCGGAGCATCCATGCCTGGGGCGCGAGGGTGGGCCCTCCGGTCAAGCCGGAGGGCGACGGTCCGAGGTTGGGGCGCTGGTTGTGCGCCCCCGCCCTCAGACGTCGACGCTGGCCTTGAGCGCGTTCTCCTGGATGAACTCGCGGCGCGGTTCCACCGTGTCGCCCATCAGGCGGTTGAACAGGTCGTCGGCCGCGTCCACTTCCTTGATCTTCACCTGGAGCAAGGAGCGGGCGTTCTTGTCCAGCGTGGTTTCCCAGAGCTGGTCGGGGTTCATCTCGCCGAGGCCTTTGTAGCGCTGGAGCGAGAGGCCCTTGCGGCCGGCATCGGTGACGGCGTCGAACAGGTCGATGGCGCCGAACAGCAGGTGCTCGTCGCTCTTGCGCTTCAGCGTCGCCGCGCCGGCGAACACGCCGTCGAGGTCGCGCGCGAGCGTGGCCAGGCGCCGGGCGTCGGGCGAGGCGAGGAAGGCGGCGTCGAGCCGCGCCACCTCCATCACGCCGCGCACGGTGCGCGCGAAGCTGAAGC
>NZ_JBNFNU010000344.1:0-4542 GCF_057364445.1 Xanthobacter sp. BG11Y11_SDJG | reverse complement strand
GGCGTCCTGCCCCGGCGCGGGAGCGCCGGCGCCGGCCAAACTGCGCCGCAGGGATCCGACCGGCCGGACCCGGCCCGAACGGGGCACGGCCTTCCCCTTGATGAAAAGCGAACGCGTTATCCGATACGCTCGCGGCGCCCGCCGATCCTCGGCCGAGGCGTTCTGGCGCGGCGGATCCCGGTCGCGGCCGGCGCACCGCCGGCTGGCGGATTGCCTTGACATGGGTCATTGACACATTGTCCGCGGCACAACCACTTTAAGGTCCGAACGCGGCGGCACAGCACCGTCCGCCGCGAACGGCAAGCCCGGCCCCCAAGGGCCCCAGGAGAGAGCACCATGAAGGACGACGTCGTCATCGTCAGCGCGGCGCGCACCCCGGTCGGTTCGTTCAACGGCGCGCTGGGATCGCTTCCCGCGCACGAATTGGGCGCGATCGCGATCAAGGCGGCGCTGGAGCGCGCGGGCGTGCCGGGCGAGGCCGTGAGCGAGGTGATCCTCGGCCAGGTCCTCACCGCCGCGCAGGGCCAGAATCCGGGCCGCCAGGCCTCGCTGAAGGCGGGCGTGCCGATCACCAGCCCCGCCTGGGAGGTGAACATGGTGTGCGGCTCCGGCCTGCGCACGGTGGCCCTCGGCGCCCAGGCGATCGCCAATGGCGACAGCGAGATCGTCGTCGCCGGTGGCCAGGAATCCATGAGCCAGTCGGCGCACGCGGCGCATCTGCGCAACGGCCAGCGCATGGGCGGCCTCGAATTCGTCGACACCATGATCAAGGACGGCCTGTGGGATGCCTTCAACGGCTACCACATGGGCAACACCGCCGAGAACGTGGCCAAGGAATTCCAGATCACCCGCCAGGAGCAGGACGAGTTCGCCGTCGCCTCGCAGAACAAGGCCGAGGCGGCCCAGAAGGCGGGCAAGTTCAAGGACGAGATCGTCCCCGTCACCATCGCCTCCAAGAAGGGCGACGTGGTGGTGGACCAGGACGAATACATCCGCCACGGCGCCACCATCGACGCCATGGCGAAGCTGCGCCCGGCGTTCGTCAAGGACGGTACCGTGACCGCCGCAAACGCCTCGGGCATCAATGATGGCGCCGCCGCCGTCGTGCTGATGAGCGCCGAGGCCGCCAAGGCCAAGGGCCTGAAGCCGCTGGCGCGCATCGTCTCCTGGGCGCAGGCGGGCGTCGACCCGTCGGTGATGGGCACCGGCCCGATCCCGGCCTCCAAGCTGGCGCTGGAAAAGGCCGGCTGGACCGCCGCCGACCTCGATCTGGTGGAGGCCAACGAGGCGTTCGCCGCCCAGGCCATCGCCGTCAACAAGGGCCTCGGCTGGGATACGTCGAAGGTGAACGTGAACGGCGGCGCCATCGCCATCGGCCATCCCATCGGCGCCTCCGGCGCGCGCATCCTCGTCACCCTGCTGCACGAGATGCAGAAGCGCGATGCCAAGAAGGGCCTCGCCACCTTGTGCATCGGCGGCGGCATGGGCATCGCCATGTGCCTCGAGCGCGACTGATCGCCTGCGTCCCGCACTGTTCACAGCCGCGATCGAAAGTCGCGGCTGTGCATGATCGAAACTTCAGTGCGCAGTGCTTAGACAACTTCCGGGTGCGGTCCGACCCGCCTTGGGAGGCTGTGGTTTGTCTTCAGGTCGGGCCAACAGAAGTGAGGAGGAGGAGACAATGGGGCGCGTCGCATTGGTCACGGGGGGCACACGCGGCATCGGCGAGGCGATCTCGGTGGCGCTGAAGTCGGCCGGCTACACGGTGGCGGCGAACTTCGCCGGCAATGAGGAGGCCGCCAAGGCCTTCACCGAGAAGACCGGCATCCCCGCCTTCAAGTGGGACGTGTCCGATTTCGAGGCCTGCAAGGCGGGCATCGCCAAGGTGGAAGCCGAGGTCGGCCCGGTGGAGATCCTGGTCAACAATGCCGGCATCACCCGCGACGGCCAGTTCCACAAGATGTCGCTGGAGCAGTGGAACGCGGTCATCAACACCAACCTCAACTCCGCCTTCAACATGACCCGCAACGTGATCGAGGGCATGCGCGACCGCAAGTTCGGCCGCATCGTGTGCATCTCGTCCATCAACGGGCAGAAGGGCCAGTTCGGCCAGACCAACTATTCCGCCGCCAAGGCGGGCGAGATCGGCTTCGTGAAGGCGCTCGCCCAGGAGACCGCGCGGCTCGGCATCACCGTGAACGCCATCGCCCCCGGCTACATCGCCACCGAAATGGTGAAGGCGGTGCCGGCGGAGGCGCTCGCCAAGATCGTCGCCACCATCCCGGTGGGCCGCCTCGGCGAGCCGGAGGACATCGCCCGCTGCGTGGTGTTCCTGGCCTCGGACGATGCCGGCTTCGTCACCGGCTCCACCATGACGGTGAACGGCGCCCAGTACATCACCTGAGCGCGTACTGGCATGCCGTCGCCCTCCGGCTGGACCGGAGGGCCCATCACCCCGCCGGGCACCCGGCGGGGAACCAGGGATGCTCCGGCCAAGCCGGAGCATGACGCCGGTTTGAGGCGTCGCGCCGCGCCCCTGCCGTTGACCGCTTGAGCGGAGGGCCAGACGGCCCGACCGTGTTCGCCGACGTGCCGTCGCACGGCCTGCCGGCTCCTGTCGCGTTTTGCGCCCGGCCGGGACGGGTTGTGGCATAGGCGCCACTGGGCCGATTCGGTCATCTATCTGAAACAAATGCAGAAATTCAATAATCCAGCGCGGCACGGGTCTTGAATCGTTGCGGGCATCGTCCCCGATGCTTCGCGAGCTTCCATGACCGACGCTTTGACTGCCGACGCTTTGACTGCCGATGCCGCCGACGCGGCGCTGGACCTTCCCCAGGTCTATACCCGCCACGTCTTCTGCTGCTTCACCCAGCGCCCGCCGCAGCATCCGCGCGGCTCGTGCGGCGCCAACGGCGCCCAGCCTTTGTGGGAGCGGCTCGGCAAGAAGATCGAGGCCACCGGCCGGCGCGACATCGCCATGACCGCCTCGGGCTGCCTCACCTTCTGCCAGGCGGGACCCATCATGGTGGTCTATCCCGAGGGCGTCTGGTACCAGCCGCGCACCCCGGAGGACATCGACGAGATCGTCGCCACCCATCTGGTGGGAGGCAAGCTGGTCGAGCGCCTCATCGTCGTGCCGCGGGTGTGAACAAATCCTGCCGTCGCCCTCCGGCTTGACCGGAGGGCCCATCCTGCGGCCGGGCGTGGTGCCGGGCCATGGATGCTCCGGTCAAGCCGGAGCATGACGGCGGTTGGGCGGGCGGTGCGGGAGCGCGCCGGAAAGCCGGCGCGCCGTCCCTCAGGCGCCGGCGTCGAGGGCCTCGACGATGGCGGCGCCCATCTCGGCGGTGCTGATGGTCGGCGTGCCCTTGGGGGCGATGTCGGCGGTGCGCTTGCCGGCGTCGAGCACAGCGGCGATCGCCGTCTCGATGCGGTCCGCCACCTCGCCCTTGCCCAGCGAATAGCGCAGCGCCATGGCCAGCGAGCCGATCATGGCGATCGGATTGGCGATGCCCTGGCCGGCGATGTCGGGGGCCGAGCCGTGCACCGGCTCGTACATGGCGGCGCGCTTGCCGGCCGCGTCCGCAGCGCCCAGCGAGGCGGAGGGCAGCATGCCGATGGAGCCGGTGAGCATGGCGGCGAGATCGGACAGGATGTCGCCGAACAGATTGTCGGTGACGATCACGTCATACTGCTTGGGCCAGCGCACCAGCTGCATGGCGAGGCTGTCGGCGAGCTGGTGCTCCAGCTCCACGTCGGAGTAGGCGCGGGCGTGCAGCTGCGTCACCACTTCCTTCCAGAGCACGCCGGACTTCATCACGTTGTGCTTCTCGGCCGAGGTCACCTTGTTGCGGCGGGTGCGCGCCAGCTCGAAGGCCACCGCGGCGATGCGCTCAATCTCGAAGGTGTCGTAGACCTGCGTGTCGATGGCGCGCTTCTGGCCGTTGCCGAGATCGGTGATGGTCTTGGGCTCGCCGAAATAGACGCCGCCCGTCAGCTCGCGCACGATCAGGATGTCGAGCCCCTCGACCACCTCGGGCTTCAGCGAGGAGGCCTCGGCCAGCGCCGGATAGCACAGAGCCGGGCGCAGGTTGGCGAACAGCTCCAGGTCCTTGCGCAGGCGCAGCAGGCCGGCCTCGGGGCGCACGTCATAGCCCACGTCCGCCCACTTCGGGCCGCCGACGGCGCCGAAGATCACCGCGTCGGCGGCCTTGGCGAGCGCCATGTCGGCTTCCGAGATGGAGACGCCGTGCGCGTCATAGGCGGCGCGCCACCAGCCCCTCCTCGATCGAGAAGGAGGCGAGGCCCGCCTTCTCCAGCCAGGCGATGACCCGCTTCACCTCCTCCATCACCTCGGGGCCGATGCCGTCGCCGGCGAGCAGGAGCAGCTTGTGGGTGGCCATGGCGGGTCTCCTCGTTCCTTGTGTCGATGCGGCGTCGCGCCGTTCTGGTGGGCGTCCGTCCTGAGGGCGGGGGTGGGGCGGCGCGGTCGCGCCGCCGGAAAGGCGTCCCCGGCTCTAAGGCGTCGCCGCCGCGAGC
>NZ_JBNFNU010000343.1:0-4572 GCF_057364445.1 Xanthobacter sp. BG11Y11_SDJG | reverse complement strand
CGGGGTGAGCGGGCGGGTGGCGACCGGTGCCGAGGGGATTGGTGTCGGGGGTGCCATCGACGCGGCGACCGGCGCCTGCGCCAGGAACGCCACGGCACAGGCGGCCACGCCGACGCGCAGGGTGCGCGCCACGGAGCGGGGCATCCGCTTGCGCTGGGAAAACGATCGACCGACATCATGGCCAGATCCTGCCCGGCCGGGCGGCAATATCGGGGCCACGGAGCGGCCGCGTTGCGGCTGCCCCACGGCGGAACCCGCTCAGATCGGCCCCCAAACCGGGCCTAGTCGCCTTGATGATCACGCCGCCCATACGGACCCACCATGAACGCGGCGGCCGGAAGACATCCGGGATACACACACCGCTCGCGTGTTGCCGATTGGTTTCATGGGGTTTTGTGGCGGCTTCGCGGCGCATGGGCCGGCGGCGGCGGCCGGCGCCGCGAATGCGCCCGGCTGTGGCTTTGCCGTCACACACTTGTGACGGCGGCCCCACCGTCAGCCGGGGCTGGTCTCGCCCCGGCGCGCGGCCTCAGGCGGCGCCCGAAAGCTGGGCGATGGCGGCGCGGACCTTCTCCTTGCGGCCGAGATATTCCTCGCGCTTCTCGCGCTCGGCCTCCACCACCTCTTCCGGCGCGCGGGCGACGAAGCTCTCGTTGGAAAGCTTTGCGTCGATGCGGGCGACCTCCTGGTCGAGCCGGCCTTCCTCCCTGCGCAGGCGCGCCAGCTCGGCGGAGAGGTCGACCACGCCGGCGAGCGGCAGCGCCACCACCTCGCCACGCACCACCATCTGCACCGAACTGGCCGGCACGGCATCCGCCAGCGTGATCTCGGACAGGCGGGCCAGGCGGCGGATGGAATCGCCCCATTCGGCGGCCCGGATCTCCGTCGAGGCGCCGGGGCTCACCAGGACCAGCGGAATCTGGGCGCCGGCCGGCACGTTCATCTCGGCCCGCACCGAGCGGATCTCGGTGACGAGGTCCACCACCCAGCCCACTTCCGCCTCGGCGTCCGGCGCGTCGAGGCCGGAGAGGTCCGGCCAAGGCGCAAGCGCCAGCAGGCCGGCGCGCGGCGGGCCGTCCTTGCCGGTCTCGGCCCACAATTCCTCGGTCAGGAAGGGCATGAAGGGATGCAGCAGCGCCATGGCGACGTCGAGCACATAGGCCGTGGTAGCGCGCGTCTCATCCTTGGCGGCGCTGTCGGGGCCGGAGAGCACGGGCTTCGCCAGTTCCAGGTGCCAGTCGCACACCACGTTCCAGATGAAGCGGTAGACCGCACCCGCCGCCTCGTTGAAGCGATAGGCGAGGATCGCCTCGGACACCTCGCGTGCGGCGCGCGCCGCCTCGCCGATGATCCAGCGGTTCAGCGAGCCTTCCACCTTGGCCGGATCGAAGTCCGCTTTGCGCCCGCAGCCGTTCATCTGCGCGAACCGCACGGCGTTCCAGAGCTTGGTCGCGAAGTTGCGGTAGCCCTCGACGCGCGAGGTGGCGAGCTTGATGTCGCGGCCCTGCGCCGCCATGGCGGCGAGCGTGAAGCGCAGCGCGTCGGCGCCGAACTGGTCCACGAGGTCGAGCGGATCGATGACGTTGCCCTTGGACTTCGACATCTTCGCCCCCTTCTCGTCGCGGACGAGGGCGTGGATGTAGACGTCCTTGAACGGCACTTCGCCGTCCATGAAGTGCATCCCCATCATCATCATCCGGGCGACCCAGAAGAAGATGATGTCGAAGCCCGTCACCAGGACCGAGGTAGGGTAGAACTTCTTGAGCTCGGCGGTCTCGTCCGGCCAGCCCATGGTGGAGAACGGCCAAAGCGCGGACGAGAACCAGGTGTCCAGCACGTCCTCGTCGCGGGTGAGGAACTGGGCGCGCCGGTCGGCGTCCTGGATCAGCACCTCGGCGTCCTCGGGCGAGAGGCTCTCATTGCCGACATTGTGGGCGATGGCCTGCTCGAACGCCTCGTCCTCGTCCTCGGCCACGAAGACGTTTCCGAACGGGTCGTACCAGGCCGGGATCTGGTGGCCCCACCAGAGCTGGCGCGAGATGCACCAGGGCTGAATGTTCTCCAGCCACTCGAAATAGGTCTTCTCCCAGTTCTTGGGCACGAAGCGGGTGCGCCCGTCGCGCACCGCGGCGAGCGCCGGCTGGGCCAGGGTCTTGGCGTCCACGTACCACTGGTCGGTCAGCCAGGGCTCGATGACGACGCCGGAGCGGTCGCCATGCGGCACCATGTGGGGGTGCGGCTCGATGGTCTCGACCAGTTCCAGCGAGGTGAGCAGGTCGACGATGTGCTTGCGCGCCGCGAAGCGGTCCATGCCCTTGAGATGCGAGAGCACGCCGGCGGCATCGGGCGCGTCCACATAGGCTTCGGGCCGCTCGGCATAATCGTCGAGGATGCCCTGCACGTCGATGCGCGCCTCGGCGTCGAGCACGTTGATCATCGGCAGATCGTGCCGCCGGCCCACCTCGAAGTCGTTGAAATCGTGCGCCGGGGTGATCTTCACCGCGCCGGAGCCCTTCTCGGGATCGGAATATTCATCCGCCACGATGGGGATGCGCCGGCCCACCAGCGGCAGGATGACATGCTTGCCGATCAGGTCGCGATAGCGCTCGTCGTCCGGATGCACGGCCACCGCCGTGTCGCCGAGCATGGTCTCGGGCCGCGTGGTGGCGACGACGATGAAGCGGTCCTTCTCGCCCTCGATGGGATAGCGCAGGTGCCAGAGATGGCCCTTGGTCTCCACCTGCTGGACCTCCAGGTCCGAGATGGCGGTGACGAGCTTCGGGTCCCAGTTGACCAGGCGCTTGTCCTTGTAGATCAGCCCTTCGCGATAGAGCTGCACGAACACTTTCAGGACCGCGCGCGAGAGCCCCTCGTCCATGGTGAAGCGCTCGCGCGACCAGTCGCACGAGGCGCCGAGCCGCTTCAGCTGGCCGACGATGGTGCCGCCCGATTCCGCCTTCCAGGCCCACACCTTCTCGATGAAGGCGGCGCGGCCCATGTCGCGCCGGCCGGGCAATTGCTGCGCCATGAGCTGGCGCTCCACCACCATCTGCGTGGCGATGCCCGCATGGTCGGTGCCAGGCTGCCAGAGCACGTCCTTGCCGCGCATGCGCTCGAAGCGCGCCAGCACATCCTGCAGCGTGTTGTTGAGCGCGTGGCCCATGTGCAGCGAGCCGGTGACGTTGGGCGGCGGGATGACGATGGAGAAGCCCGGCTGGTCCTTGCGGTCCGCCCGGCCGCAGCGGAACGCGCCCTCGTCCTCCCAGGCCTTGGCGATGCGCGCCTCCACGGAGGCGGGATCGAAGATCTTCTCGAGCATGGACGGAGGCTCCGGAACCTGATGCGGCGGCCGGGCGGCCGCAGGAGCGGCGCGCGGACACGATTGAAATCTCAGGCGGCGTTAAAGCCGCATGGCAGGGGCGGCGTCAACCGCGCCGCCGCTGGCCCGCCCGGCGTAGGGCCCGCCGCCGCAATTCTGCGACGCCGCGCCATGGACGGCGGCGGGCACCGATGCTCTATTCCTTACGCGGCGGCGCGGCGAGCAGCGGCGCGGTTCGGGGCGGGGCGATGGACGCGTGGGGGGACTTCTTCGCGGCGATGGTGGGCGGCGCCTCGGCGCTGCTCGGCTTGCTGTTCGTGGGCCTGTCGCTGAACCTGGAGCGCATCCTCGCAGCGAGCGGCCTTGCCAGCCGGGCGCTCCTGGCGCTGGCGCTGCTGCTGGTGGCGACCATGCTGTCCCTGGTGTTCCTGATGCCGGGGCTGGGCCTTTTGACCCACGGGCTTCTCGTGGTTGCGGCGGCGACGCCGCTGTTCATCGTCGGAAGCTACATCTGCATCACCAATGCGGCGAGCGAGAAGCGCTCGCGCCTCGTGGTCGGCATGAACCTGGTGCTGTTCGAGCTGGCGGCGCTGCCCTATCTCGTCGGCGGCGTGCTGCTAATGCGCGGCGACGGCAGCGGCATCTACTGGATCGCCGCCGCCCAAGTGCTGTCCATCGTCAAGGCGGCCGCCGAGGCCTGGGTGCTGCTGGTGGAGATCAAGAGGTAGGGCTGCATCGAGCACGTTGCCGAGGCCCTGCCGTGGTTCTGCCCCGTGCGGCTGCGTCCATGTTTACAGCTCGGGGCGCGCGGTCAGGGACATGCCGTGTGGCCGGCTTGTCGCGGCCATCCCCGCCCGGCGGCGCGGCTCAGGCCTCCCCGTTGGGGCGTCGCCGGCGCGGCGTGGATTCCCGACCCGAGGCCGGGCACGGCGGAGCGCGGGGAGCAAGGCTGCCCCGACATGGCACCGCACCAGATGGTCCGTCAATGCGCCTGGGGCGCTCAGCGGCCGGAGCGCACCACGCGCTCGATCTCGGCGCGCACCAGTTGCTCGACAAGCTGGGGCAGGTTCTCGTCCAGCCAGTCCTTCAGCATCGGCCGCAGGATTTCCTTCACGAGGTCCTCCACCGTGCGGTCGCGCTGCGGCAGCACCAGGTCGCCCAGCGCGCTCAGCGAGGAGGCGATGGCGGCATCGGCGGCCGGCGAAAAGCAAGTCCTTGCGGCGCCCCGCGGACGCCGGCGCATCGGCCTCGCC
>NZ_JBNFNU010000342.1:0-4574 GCF_057364445.1 Xanthobacter sp. BG11Y11_SDJG | reverse complement strand
CGTGCCGCCCGACCGAGTGCACGGGAAAGCGCGCCGGATGCCCAAGCGCCTCGCATGCGGATTCCCGCGTCCCGCCGCGCCCCGCGTGCGCTATGCACTCTAGCGTCGGTGTATTATGTCGTCTTTGATATTGAAATAATTAAAATGTATCAAGAGTCGACATTTCGCCACTATTCCGCTGCCTCTGCGGTAGGTATGATTTCTTAGGCTGACGTTTTTAGTCTGATTTCACCGTCTGCCGTGGTTGATTTGGGCGGAAATTATCATGGCTCTCAATATTCGCGCGGTCGCGGACGCCGTCGCGCTGTCGATGGCGCTCGTGGGTGTCTCGGTTGTCGCTGCCAAAGCGCAGCAGGCTGCCGGCACGGTCTCCCTTCCCACCGTCGAGGTGACGAGCGATAGCGCCCCGCGCCAGGAGACGGACGGGCGGGCCACGCCCTCGTCCGCCGGCCCGGTGATCGATTACGTCGCCACGGATTCGCGGGTGGGCACCAAGACCGACACGCCGCTCATCGAGACGCCCCAGTCCATCACCGTCATCGGCGACGAGCAGATGCGCGACCAGGGCGTGCAGAACCTCCAGGAAGCGGTGCGCTATACAGCCGGCGTGTTCGCCGACGGCTTCGGCCTCGACAGCCGCGGCGACTACGCGATCATCCGCGGCATTCCCGCCAGCTACTTCATCGACGGCCTGCGCTCCAGCTTCGGCTATTACTACAACACGACCGCCATCGAGCCCTACGCGCTGGAGCGGGTCGAGGTCCTGCGCGGCCCGGCCTCCATGCTCTATGGCCAGTCGTCGCTGGGCGGCATCATCAACGGCGTCTCCAAGCTGCCGCTGGCGACGCCGCGCAACGAGATCACCTTCGAGTATGGCTCGTTCGACTTCAAGCAGATCAAGTTCGACACGTCGGGCCCGCTGACGGCGGACGGCAAGTGGCTGTATCGCGTGGTCGGCCTCGCGCGGGACGCGGGCACCCAGGTGGACTATGTGGACAACGACCGGCTGATGCTGGCGCCGTCGATCACCTATCGTCCCACCGACATGACCAGCATCACCCTGCTTGCGAACTTCCGGGAGGATCATTCCGGCTCGGTGCAGCAGTTCCTGCCCCAGATCGGCACGCTGGTGCCCAACCGCTTCGGCCAGCGGGCGGATTTCAGCACCTTCGTCGGCGAGCCCAGCGACAAGTACGACACCTCGTCCCAGTCCGGCACCTTCCTGTTCGACCACGAGTTCGAGAATGGGCTGAAGCTGCACAACGGCACGCGCTACACCCACGTCGACAACACCTATAATTCGACGTACGCGGCGGTGCTGACGCCGGTGCGCATCGCCACCCTGAACGCGCTGATGGGCGGTCCGGTGCTTAACCCGGCCTATGCGCCGTTCCTCAATTACGGACAGAGCGAGATCGCGCGCGCGGTCTTCGACCAGGAGACCGAAACCGGCGTCTTCAATACCGACACCAACCTGACGGGCAGCTTCACCACCGGCGCGATCACGCACAAGGTCATCGGCGGCATCGACTACACCCGGTACGACATCGAGTCAGCCACCACCGGAACGCTGCTCGACAACGTGTTCCCGGGGATTCCCGGCTTCCTGCCGCCGCAGCCCCGCTTCAACATGTATCGCCCGGTCTACAACCAGCGCAGTTACCTGGTCGGCCTGGACGGCAGCATCGTGTTCGGCCAGCCGCCGCTCTATGAGCGCCCGCGCGAGACGCAGTCGCAGGTGGGCCTCTATGTCCAGGACCAGATGCGCATGGGGCCGTGGATCGCCGTCCTCGGCGTGCGGCAGGATTGGCTGACCATCGAGCAGGAGGGCGCGGCCAGCGAGAATATGTCCGCCACCTCGACCCGCGCCGCCCTGATGTACGAGACCGATGTCGGCCTCGCGCCCTATGTGAGCTTCTCCACCGCCTTCCAGCCGCAGCCGGGCCAGCCGGTGGGGCGCACCATGACCGCGCCTTTCACGACGCTCACCCCGGCCAAGCCGCTGGAGGGCAACCAGGTGGAAGCCGGCATCAAGTACAAGCACCCGACGCTGCCGCTCGTCGTCAATGCCGCCGTCTACGACCTGACCCAGGACAACGTGATCGTCCAGCCCGACGTCCTGTTCAACGCGGTGCAGGGGGCGACCATCAACGTGCGCGGCTTCGAGATCGAGGCGATCGGCGAGATCACCCCCAACATCAAGATCGTCGCCTCCTATTCCTACACGGACGCAAAGTACGAGAGCTATCCCGAACTGTATCCCTTCCCGTCCGGCATCCCCGCCTTCATGAAGGGCAAGCCGGTGGATGGCATTCCGCAGAATCTCGCCTCCCTGTGGGGCGTCTATACGGTGAAGGAAGGACAGCTGAACGGGCTCTCGTTCGGCGGCGGCGTGCGCTATATCGGCGAGGCGCAGAGCTACGGCCGCGATATCCTGACCCAGGGCACGATCTATGTAGAGACGCCCGCGGTCACCCTGTTCGACGCCATGGTGGCGTACGAGACCAAGAACTGGCGCTTCCAGGTCACCGGGCAGAATCTTGCCAACACCTTCTACGTGGCCTCCTGCAGCGCCTATCGCGGCGACTGCGGCGTCGGCCAGGCGCGCACGGTGATCGGCAGCGCGACCTACAAGTTCTGACCGGCGACGGACGCAGCGCACGCCATGGGTTCGACGCTGGCTATCGATGTCCTGGACCTGCTCGTGGCGGCCGCGCCGCTGCTGCTGGGCCTCATGCTGCTGCGCCGCCCATGGGCGCGGAAGGCCGCTCGCCCCGGCCTTTCGACCGCGGCGGGCTGGGCTGCCATCGGCGCCGGACTGTGGCTGTTCGCGCGTCGGTGGGGCGCGGAGACCGGCCTCGCCTACGGCCTGCTCGCCGGCTCGCTCGTCGCTTATGGCGTGGTCGCGGCCGGCGCGAGCCTCCGCAAGGCCCCCACCCGCGAGGCGCGAGTCGCGCTCGAGCCGGAGGAGCGGCGCACCTCGTGGGGGCGCGGCATTGCCAAGGCGTTTCTCGCCATCGTCCTGTCCGGCATCGCCTCCATCGGCCTGGGGCTCGCTTTCGCCGTAGCGGCGCCGCTCGGCGAGCAGGATCGGATCGTGATCGGCGGCATCTTCGTGCCGATCCTGTGGGGCGCGGGCATGGCCTGGACCCTGTGCGACGCGAAGCTGGTCCGCGCCACCGTCGTGCTCGCTGGCCTGTCCGCCATCGGCTATGGTGTCGCCTTCCTGCCGAAGGTGCTCAGCTGATGGACATGCGCTCCGACCGGCCGCGCCGGCCGCCGCTTCTGTCTCCCGCCTTCGTGCGCGCCATGCTGGCGGGGCATTCGGCGCTGGGCATCGCCTTCGCCGCGCTGATCTATGTGGTGTGCCTGACCGGGACGCTGGCGGTGTTCATCAACGAGATCCAGCGCTGGGAACAGCCGGGCGCGCCCCTCACGGCCGCAGGCCTCGCGCCGGAGAGCATCGCCGCCGCCTTCGCCGAGGGCCACGCCAAGGCGGTGGCCGAAGGCGCGGCGCACGACATCTTCCTGCGGGGGCCGAGCCCGTCGAGCGCCCGCCTTGCCGTATTCTACCGGGGCGAGGAGGCGGGCGCCGAGGGGCAGTGGCTGGCCGATGCGCAGGGGCGCCTCGTGACCCGCTTCGAAGCGCCGTGGGCGGAGTTCCTCGGCGAACTGCACGCGACGCTGCACCTGCCGGAGGCGTGGGGCGGATTCCTGGTCGGCCTCGTGGGCGTGGCGCTGCTGTCGTCGCTCGTCTCCGGGCTCCTCTCCCATCCGCGCATCTTCCGGGACGCGTTCGCTTTGCGCTGGGGCGGGACGCGCCAATTGCAGGAGGCGGACCTCCACAATCGCCTGGGCGTGTGGGGGCTGCCGTTCCATGTGGTGGTGTCGGCCTCGGGGGCGCTGCTCGGCCTGTCCACTTTGATCGTCGGCCTCCTGGCGCTCGCCGCTTATGACGGCGATTCCGAGAAGGCGTTCGCCACCATCCTCGGCCCGATGCCCACGGAAGATCACGCGCCCGCGCCGCTGCCGGACCTGGCGGCGATGATCCGCAAGGTGCAGACCGAACGGCCGCAGGCCCAATTCGTGAGCGCGGCGATCCAGCATGTGGGCACGGCCGGGCAGGTGGTCCATCTCGCATGCGCACGCCGGGCCACCTCGCTTTGTCCAACGCCTATTATTTCGACGGCGCCGGGGTGGCCCTCGGCGATGGTGGCCTGGAGGAGGGCAGCGTCGGCCAACAGATCCTCGGCGCCCTTCAGCCGCTGCATTTCGGCTGGTTCGGCGGCATGCCGGTGAAGCTCGCCTACGGCCTGCTGGGGCTTGCGCTCTCTTATGTGGCCTATAATGGCGTCACCATCTTTCTGGTGCGCCGGCGCGGCAAGGGACGGCCGCTGCCGGGCTGGGAGAAGGTCTGGGCGGCCGTCGGGTGGGGGCAGCCTCTGGCGCTCGCCGCGAGTGCGTCGGCCGTGCTGCTGGCAGGGCCCGTCGCGGCACTGCCGGCCTTTCTGGCGGTGACGCTCGGCGCCTTCGCCTATGCCCGTGCGATGCCCGACGGTGCGCGGACCGCGCGC
>NZ_JBNFNU010000341.1:0-4579 GCF_057364445.1 Xanthobacter sp. BG11Y11_SDJG | reverse complement strand
GGCTCGGCGGATGCGGCGGCGGCCCTGCGGCTGCTGGCGCGGCTCAACGACCTGCCGGCCGACGATCCGCGCCTGTTCGCGGTGGCGCGGGACATCGGCTCCGACGTTCCGGTCTGTCTCGATCCGCGCGCGCGCCTCATGCGCGGGCGGGGCGAGATGCTGTCGGCGCCACTGCGGATTGCCGCGCTCGCGTGCGTTCTCGTCAATTGCGGGGCGGCGGTGCCGACCGCCCCGGTATTCAAGGCGCTCGGCCTCGCGCCGGGCTCACCCCTCGACGGCCCCGACCATCCCGATGTTCTGCCATCGGACGCCGAGGGGCTGCTGGCCGCCATCCGCGCTTTGCCGAACGATCTGGAGCCGCCGGCGCTGGTGATCGCGCCCGCCATCGGCACGGCGAAGGCGCTGCTGGCCCGGGGCCCGGAAGCGCAGCTGGTGCGCATGTCGGGCTCGGGCGCCACGGTCTTCGCCCTCACCGCCGACTGCCGCGCCGCCGCCGCGCTGGCGCGCCGCGTCAAGGCGGCGGAGCCGTCCTGGTGGGTCAAGCCGACCATGCTGAGGTGATGCCGGTGACGCTCCCCGCCTTTCTCCTCGCCGCCCTGACCGAGATCGCCGGCTGCTTCGCCTTCTGGCATGTGGTGCGCGCTGGCGGGTCGCCGTGGTGGCTGCTGCCGGGCATGGCGAGCCTCGCCGTGTTCGCGCTGGCCCTGACCCAGGTGGAGGCGGAAGCCGCGGGACGCGCCTTCGCGGCCTATGGCGGCGTCTATATCCTCGCCTCGCTCGCCTGGATGTGGGCCGTGGAGGGTGTGCGGCCGGACCGGTTCGACGCGGTCGGCGCGGCGCTCTGCATCCTGGGCGCGGCCGTCATCATCTTCGGCCCGCGGGCGTAGCGGGCGCCGGAACGCAAACGGGGCGGCCGAAGCCGCCCCGTCGCCCGTCACGATCGGGTCGCGCTCACTCCGCGGCGAGGCGCACCTGCGGCTGGGCGTCCAGAACCGCCGCATCCACGTGCTTCTCGAACTTGCCGAAGTTCTCCTGGAACATGGCGACGAGCCGGCGCGCGGTGGCGTCGAAGTCCGCCTTGTCCGCCCAGGTCTTGGACGGATAGAGGATGTGCGGCTCGATGCCCGGCACCGAGGTCGGCACCGCGAAGCCGAAATAGGGATCGGTGCGGTAGGACACGTTCTTCAGCGAGCCGTCGAGGGCGCCGGTGAGCAGCGTGCGCGTGACCTTGATGGGCATGCGGCGGCCGACGCCGAACTTGCCGCCGGTCCAGCCGGTGTTCACCAGCCAGCAGTCGACGCCATGCTTGGCGATGAGGTCGCGCAGCATGTTGCCGTAGACCGAGGGATGGCGCGGCATGAAGGGCGCGCCGAAGCAGGTGGAGAAGGTGGCCTCCGGGTCCTTCACGCCCTTTTCCGTGCCGGCGACCTTCGCGGTGTAGCCGGACAGGAAGTGGTACATGGCCTGCGCCGGCGTGAGCTTGGCGATGGGCGGCAGCACGCCGAACGCATCGCAGGTCAGCATGACGAGGTTCTTCGGCATGCCCGCGCGCCCGGTCGGGCTCGCATTGGGGATGAAGTCCAGCGGATAGCAGGAGCGGGTGTTCTCGGTGAGCCGCCCGTCGTCGAAGTCCGGAACGCGGGTCTCCGGATCGAGGATCACGTTCTCGAGCACCGTCCCGAAGCGGTTGGAGGCGTCGAAAATCTCCGGCTCCGCCTCCTTGGAGAGGCGGATGGTCTTGGCGTAGCAGCCGCCCTCGAAATTGAAGACGCCGTCCGGGCTCCAGCCGTGCTCGTCATCGCCCAGCAGGGTGCGGTTCGGATCGGCCGAGAGCGTGGTCTTGCCGGTGCCGGAGAGGCCGAAGAACAGGCAGACGTCGCCGGCTTCGCCGACATTCGCCGAGCAGTGCATCGGCATGATGCCCTTCTTGGGCAGCAGGTAGTTGAGGAAGGTGAAGACCGATTTCTTCATCTCGCCCGCATAGGACGAGGAGCCGATCAGCACGATGCCGCGCGTGAAATCGACGGCGATGATGGTCTCGGAGCGCACGCCGTGGCGGGCCGGATCGGCCTTGAAGTTCGGCAGGTCGATGATGGTCATGTCCGGCACGTAGCTGTCGAGCTCGGACCGCTCCGGCCGGCGCAGCATGGTGCGGATGAACAAAGAGTGCCAAGCGTACTCGGTGTAGACGCGCGCCTTGATGCGGCACGAGGGATCGGCGCCGCCATAGAGGTCCTGCGCGAACAGCTCCTTGCCTTCGGCCGCCTTCAGGAAGTCCTGGTAGAGCGTCTCGAACTGGGCGGGGGTGATGGCGCCGTTATTGTCCCACCAGACCTCGCCTTCCGTGGACGCATCGCACACCACGAACTTGTCCTTGGGGCTGCGGCCGGTATGGACTCCGGTCTCCGCCATCAGCGCGCCGCCGGAGGAGAGCTTTCCTTCATGCTTCGCCAGCGCGTGCTCGTAGAGCTCAGGCGCCTGCAGGTTCCAGTGAACCCCGGCGAGATTGCGCAGGCCGAAGGCGTCCGCGCCGCAGGCCCTGTTGCGATGTCCAGTTTCGAGCACGAACGGCCCTCCTCAAGTTTCCCAGCGGCATTATGCCGGCATAGCTCCGCCGGGATGTCTTCTGCATCCAGTATGAAGCGCACTCAAGACTAGAGCGTTCCAGCTGCCAAGAAAATGTCATTCAAAACGTTTAGATGGACGCCGCATTGTCGCGGCGCGCCTCGCCGACAAGCCGCACCAATTCCTTTCGCACTGCAGCAGAATTGGCGCATTGCTCGGCAAAGTCGAGCCGCCGCACAAGATCGCCCCAGGCGAGTTCGCAGCCGTCGGGGTCGATGGCCATCATCCGCCAGTCGCCGGCGGGCGCACCCAGCAGCCTTGTGGCATACAGCGCCACCGCGTCGGCGTGATCGGCATTCATGTGGGAGATGATGCCTTCGGCCGCTGCCCGGAGGTCTGCGGCCGCGCTCCAGTCGGTGAGCAGTCTGGCGCCTGGCACATCGACGATGCGCCCGAACCCCTCGACCAGATGCGCGCTGTCCACCTCCATGCGGTAGAAGGCGAAATCGGCGAAGTCCGCATAGCCGGCAGCGTCCGCATGGCGCGCCAGGAAGCGCGGACGGGCATCGCCGCCGGCCGGAGCGATGCGGCCGAGCAGGCTCGCGCGCGGCGCATTCATGGGATCGGCGGCGCCAGCCGCAGCCACCAGGAGCGAGATGCGCGGATCGCGGGCGATGTTCTTGGTGTGCTTGGCGAGGCGGGAGATGAGGAAGGTCGCCGGCCGCGGCTTCGTCGGTCGCCACTGCCGCCAGCGAAGTGTAGGGCGCCCGCTTTCCTCCAGCGTGCCGATGGCGCCGAAGCGCGCCTCCCGGATCAGCCGGCGGACAGCGGTAGCGGCAGCGTCGGACATGGATGGCCCTCCCCGTTCTCGTTCGCGGACCATGGCCTCGTCCGCGCGCGCCAGGCAAGCGCGCGCCGCCTGCGGCCGGTGTCGCACGGGCGGCACCGCGCCGCCCGCACCGGCCGCCACCCGTTGTGCCGGAAGGATTGGCGGGCGGCGACCCAACCCGCGGGGGGCCTTTGATTGGAGGTGTTCCGATTCCAGACAGCGCAAAGGCCGCGGGCGGCTTTGCCACAATTTGGCGTTCACCGAGAATCCCGCTATCTATCTTGCCTCTCCGCTTGCGTGTCACATTTCGGCCACGCGAACCGGGTTCACCCGCATCAGGCCGCCGATATGGTCGGCCGGTTCGGGCGGCTGAAGCCCCGGACGGTTGATAAAAGAGGTGTCATGCCCACCATCGCCCTCGTCGACGACGACCGCAACATCCTCACCTCGGTGTCCATCGCACTGGAGGCGGAGGGCTATCGCATCGACACCTATACGGACGGCGCCTCGGCGCTCGACGGCTTCAAGACCAACCCGCCGGACCTCGCCATCCTGGACATCAAGATGCCCCGCATGGACGGCATGGAACTGCTGCGGCGCCTGCGCCAGAAGACCGACATGCCGGTGATCTTCCTCACCTCCAAGGACGAGGAGATCGACGAGCTGTTCGGCCTCAAGATGGGCGCCGACGACTTCATCAAGAAGCCGTTCTCCCAGCGCCTGCTGGTGGAGCGCGTGAAGGCGGTGCTGCGCCGGGTCGGCGCCAAGGACGGCTCGGTCCCGCGCGAGGTCGACAGCGCCAAGGTCCTGGAGCGCGGCAACCTGCGCATGGACCCCGAGCGCCACACCTGCACCTGGAAGGGCGAGCCGGTGACCCTGACCGTCACCGAGTTCCTGATCCTCCAGGCGCTGGCCCAGCGCCCCGGCGTCGTGAAGAGCCGCAACGCCCTCATGGACGCCGCCTATGACGATCAGGTCTATGTGGACGACCGCACCATCGACAGCCACATCAAGCGCCTGCGCAAGAAGTTCAAGTCCGTGGACGACAGCTTCGAGATGATCGAGACCCTCTACGGCGTGGGCTACCGCTTCAAGGAATGAGCGCCCCCCCAGCGCGTCGCGCCGCGCTCCGGCGCGGACGATGACGAGCCCGAGATCCCCGCCCGCCGGCTGGGCGCCGCGGGC
>NZ_JBNFNU010000340.1:0-4588 GCF_057364445.1 Xanthobacter sp. BG11Y11_SDJG | reverse complement strand
CGCGGTGCGCGCCGAGCGGCGTGCCGAGATAGCCCGGCGCGAGGGGGCGACCACGTGAAGGATGCGGGCGTGGTCGAAGGCGGAAGCGGCCAGGATCAGGCCCTGGTCGAAGCCGCCCATGCCGCCGTGAAGGGCCAGCACGGGCCGGCCCTGCCCGGCCCGCGCCGCCTCCACGGGGCCGACGTGCCGCTTTCGAGGGATCCCGCACGCATCGGCGTGCGGGATCGCGGCGCCACCGGGGGCGCAGGTTCAGCAGCGGCATGATGGCCTCAGTGCGCCGTGCGGCGGCCGAGATGGCGGATCAGCGCCAGCGCCTCGCCGGGCGGGGCCTGCTCCACCCGGCGATACTGGCGCCCGTCGCGGGTGCGCCAGAGAAGGCCGGCATCCACCAGGAAGCGGCGCAGCAGCAGCGGGTCGCCGAAGCCGTGCTCCATGGCGAGAAGGCCGTTCACCTCCTTCTCGGTCAGCGTCGTGCCGCGCGCAGCCGCGACCACAGCGCCCAGAGCGCGAGCGCGCGCTGGCTCGCCTTGGAGGGCCAGCGGGCGAGCCTTCCGGCCGCGTCGAAATGGCGGGCGGTTCGGGGCGACGCGCGTGAGGTCCACCGGCGCGGGCACGGGTGCCGGTCGTTCGGCCGCATCGAGATGCGCGCGGGCGTGTGCTGGGCGCGCAGATGCTGGAAGTTCCGGAACCCGCCGCGCGGGCGAGGATGTTCAGGAGCTCGACGTGGCTCGGCTTCGCGCCGGCGCTGCCGATCTCCCGCCCGAGGGTGCGGGCGAGCGCCGAGACGTCCTCGGCGACGTAGGGAAAGACGGGTCGCGACATGACAAGTCCTCGAAGGGGCGCCGAAGGGGTCTGTCGTGGTCGCTGGCTTGCGACATGGCACCGCGAGGAGTGTCAGCCGAAGGAAATGGCAGGTTTAGCTTCCCGGAAGGGACAGCGACGCCTCGGTGAACTGCCGACCGAGGCCTGATATAGCGCCGCTGGCGGCGGATTCAAGGGTGGCGCTGCGGTGCGGCCGATTGCCTGCTGGCGCAGGAGTCTTGCGCTGGACCCCGGCTCGGCGCTCCGGCTGCGCCGTCGCTTGGCCGGGGAACAAGGTGCCTCGCCGCCAGGCCAAGCGCGCGCTCCGGGCGCGCCCTCGCGTCCCGGCCGACTGGAGCGTCAGCGGAAGGAGAGCCGGGACCCAGCGCAAAGAAGGCGCCGCAGGCGGCCCTTTCCGCCGCAGGCGGTGCGGCGTTGGGTCTTGTCCGCTGCGCGGGAGTTCCCCTGGACCCCGGCTCGGCGCTCCGGCTGCGCCGTCGCTTGGCCGGGGAACGGTGCCTCAGGCCGACTCGGAAATCTCGCTCTTCAGCGCGTCGGCGTCGGGGGCGGGCATGGTGATGGGCTGCACCTTCTCGCCCGGCCGTCCCGGATTGGTGACGATGGACGCCTCCAGCGAGACCGTCACGGTGCCGCCCGAGGTGTTGAACACGTAGTCCAGGCGAAAGGCCGCATCCGAGGAGGCGCCGTTGGTGCGCTTCAGCGCCTCGTCCGGCGGCAGGCGCTTCTCGGCGACCAGTCGCGAGGGCTGGTCGACGGTGATGGCATAATCGCGCGCCCGGCGGGCGGTGGCGAGGCGGCCGCGCACCAGCGTCGCGTCGGCACCGGCGAGCTTCACCTCGATGCGCGGCACCGCCGGGCCTTCCGGCACCGGCGCCGGCTCCAGCGGCGCCATCTGCGGCGTCAGGTCATAGGTCGCGCTCGGCGCGGGCGAACGGTCGCTGGCGCAGCCGGCCACCAGCAGCGCCGCAGCGATCGCACCCGCGGTCCTTACGCTCCACATACGCTCATCCTCGCCCACGCGGTCATACCCGGACAATCTAGCCGGAAGAAGGTTAAGGCAAATTTTCCGCCCGTGGTGCGCGGACGGACGAATCTTGCCGCCAATACCGTCTCAGACCCCTGCCTCCGGCTCCACATAGCGGGGGAACACGCCCACCGGCGGCGGCAAGGCGCGGCCCGCCGGTAGTCGCCCGGCGCGCCGAGGGCGGCGAAGGTGCGCTCGTCCGGCCCGGCCGCCACGAGGTCGAGCAGCCGGGCGGCGCTCTTTGGCATCACCGGCTGCGCCAGGATCGCCACCTGCCGCACCACCTCCGCCGTCACCCACAGCACCGTCGCCATGCGCGCGGGATCGGTCTTGCGCAGCGCCCAAGGGGCCTGGGCGGCGAAATAGCGGTTCGCCTCCGCCACCACGGCCCATACCGCGTTGAGATAGAGATGCACCGCCTGGTTCTCCATCGCCTCGCGCGCCTTCTCCAGCATGCCGTCGGCGAGCGCGAGCATGGCCGCGTCCTCGGCCGAGAGCGGGCCGGGCTGCGGCACCGCGCCGTCGAGGTTCTTCGCCACCATGGAGAGCGAGCGCTGGGCGAGGTTGCCGAGGTCGTTGGCGAGGTCCGCATTCATGCGGTTGACGATCGCCTCGTGGCTGTAGGAGCCGTCCTGGCCGAACGACACCTCGCGCAGGAAGAAATAGCGGATCGCGTCGACGCCGTAGGTGGCGGCGAGATCGAACGGGTCGACCACATTGCCCACCGACTTCGACATCTTCTCCCCGCGGTTGAACAGGAAGCCGTGGCCGAACACGCGCTTGGGCGCCTCCAGCCCCGCCGACCACAGGAAGGCCGGCCAGTAGACCGCATGGAAGCGGATGATGTCCTTGCCGATCACGTGCACGTCCGCCGGCCAGAAGCGGCGGAACAGATCCCCGTCCGTGTCCGGATAGCCGAGCGCGGTGATGTAGTTGGTGAGCGCGTCCACCCACACATACATGATGTGCTTGTCGTCGCCCGGCACCGGGATGCCCCAGTCGAAGGTGGTGCGCGAGATGGAGAGGTCCTGCAGCCCCCCGGAGACGAAGCTCACCACCTCGTTGCGGCGCGCCTCCGGCATGATGAAGCCGGGATTGTCGCGGTAATGCGCCAGCAGCCGGTCCTGGTAGGCGGAGAGGCGGAAGAAGTAGCTGTCCTCCTCCACCCATTCCACCGGCGTGCCCTGGGGGCCGACGCGCACCCCCTGATCGTTCAGCTGCGTCTCGTCCTCGGCGTAATAGGCCTCGTCGCGCACCGAGTACCAGCCGGCATAGGTGGACTTGTAGATGTCCCCGTTCGCCGCCATGCGGTTCCAGATCGCCTGGCTGGAGCGGTGGTGCCGCTCTTCGGTGGTGTGGATGAAGTCGTCGTTGGAGAGGTCGAACGCCTCCACCATGGCCTCGAAGCGCGGCGTGTTGCGCGCCACCAGCTCGCGCGGGGTCAGGCCCGCCTTCTGGGCGGTCTGGAGCATCTTGATGCCGTGCTCGTCGGTGCCGGTCAGGAAGCGCACGTCATAGCCGTCGAGCCGCTTGAAGCGGGCGATGCAGTCGGTGGCGATCGCCTCGTAGGCGTGGCCCATGTGCGGCACGCCGTTGGGATAGGAAATGGCGGTGGTGATGTAGAATGACGGCTTCTGCGACATCGCTTGCTCTTACATCGCTGTGCGGCGGCGCTGCGCCCGGCGGGCGCGGCCGGCGCTCCTGTGCGGCCGACGGCTGCGCCGGCCGCGTCGGGCGCGCACGGTGTCAGGCGCGCACGGCGTCGGCGAGATCGGCGAAGACCCGGAATACCAGCGCCTTGCGGTCGAGGTTGAAGACGTCCGCCTCGGCCGCGCTGCGCCGCACCTTCTCCCACACCTCGCCGAGGCGGTAAAGGCGATGGCGGGCGAGAGCGCCGGCCTCGGCGCCCGCGACGGTGCGCGCGGCCACGAAGTCGCTCACCGCCTCGACGAACAGATCGAGCCCGTCCGCCCTGTCGCCCTGGAGCCGCGCGCCCAGAGCGTGGAGCTCCTCCGGCTTCACGTCCGGCAGTTGCTCCAGCGCCCGCAGGGTGGCGGCGCGCACCTCCATCCCCTCGCCGCGCGCCAGCACGATGGCGCGCCGCACGCCTGCCGCCGAGCCTCCGCGGCGGCGGGCGAGCAGCGCCTCGTCGAGGTCGCCCACCTCGCCCTTCAGGTGGTCGAGGGCGGCCAGCACGTCGGGGGTGCCGAGCGGGCGCATGCGCACCAGGCGCGTGCGCGAGCGGATCGTCGGCAGGACCCGCCCCGGCGCGTGGGAGATCAGCAGAAACAGCGCGTTCGGCGGCGGCTCCTCCAGCGTCTTGAGGAGCGCGTTGGCGCCGAAGGCGTTGAGGTCGTCCACCGCATCGACGATGCACACCCGCCAGCCGCCCGCCGCCGCCGTGGAGCCGAAGAAGGGACGCACCCTTCGCACCATTCGGCGGGAATGAGGGTCGGCACCTTCTCCTCGCCCGCCTCGGCCACGCGCCGCAGCACCAGCAGATCGGGATGGGTGAGGGACGCCACCTGCCGGAACACCGGGTGGCCGGGCGCCAGCGAAAGGTCGTGCGCCGCATGCGCCTCCGCCGGCCCGGCGAGCACGGTGCGGGCGAGCCGGTAGGCGAGCGTCGCCTTGCCGATGCCCTCCGGGCCGCCGATCAGCAGCGCGTGGGGCAGCCGGCCGGCGCGCCAGTCGCCGAGAAGGTCCGCCTCCAGAGCGGCATGGCCGAACAGGCGCTCCTGC
>NZ_JBNFNU010000339.1:0-4602 GCF_057364445.1 Xanthobacter sp. BG11Y11_SDJG | reverse complement strand
GGAACCGGCGCTGCGCACGGCGGCGCCAGCCGCCCCGGACGGCACCGCGGCGGCCTCGACCGATCCGCTGGTGCTCGAGGGCGCCCGCCCGCTGGATGGAGGAACTGGAGGCGGCCGGCTTCGATGGCGGCGCCCTGGCGGACGTGGGCCTCAAGAACGGCACGCTGATCGTCGAGAATGAGAGCTCCGGCCGGCGCATCGTGTTCGACAATATCGGCGTCCGCCTCGCCCGGCCCGTGGGCGGCGGAGCCCAGCTCACCTTCACCTCCCAGGGCCGCACGGCATCGCACGCGTGCCGCATCGCGCGACGGGACGGGGCGCGCGCCATCGAGATGAAGCTCGACAACGTGTCGACCCGCGACCTGGTCCAGGCCTTCAGCCAGGACCACCGGCGCTTCTACATGGACACCCCGCTCAATGCGACGCTCACGGCCCGCCTCGGCCGCGACGGCGTGGTCCAGGCGGCCAAGGCGGACCTCACCTTCGGCGCCGGCGCCATCGGCAATGGCGAGGCGGTGGATGAGCGCTTCCACATCGACGCGGCGCATCTGGAGGCGGTGCTCGATCCGGCCCGCCGCATCATCGCGCTCGGGCCGATCGTCGCCACCAAGGGACAGAACCGCATCGGCCTCAAGGGCGAGGTCGCGGTGCCCGCCCGCATCGGAGATCCCTGGCCCTTCACGCTCGGGGCGGACGGCATCGTCCTGGCGGGAGAGATGCCGGAGCCGCCGGTCACGCTCGACAAGGTCGCCGTGTCCGGCCGCTGGACCAGCCCGGACAGGCGCCTCGTGGTGGACAAGGGCTTCGTCGGCGGCCCCACGGGCAGCATGACCTTCACCGCGGCCTTCGATTTCGGCATGGCGGTGCCGACCCTGTTCTTCGACGCCTCGACCACGCCGCTCCCCGCGGCGACGCTGAAGCGCGTCTGGCCGGTGTCGATCGCCCCGCCGGCGCGCCAGTTCATGGTGGAGAACGTGTCTGCCGGCACCACCGACAGCCTCACCGTCGCCGTGCGCCTGCCCATGGACCTGATCGGCCAGAAGCAGGTGCCGCTGCCCGACGGTGCGGTGGACCTCAAGGTTGCCGCGTCCGGCGTCACGGTGCGTCCGGTCCAGGGCCTGCCGCCGGTGGCCGGCGCCAAGCTCGCCATCGCCGTCACCGGGCGCAGCGTGCGCATCACCATGCCCTCCGGCACCGTGGTGACGCCGCAGAACCGCAAGCTCGCGGTGAGCGACGGCATCATGCTGATCCCGGACTATTTCCCGCGCGAGCCAACCTCGCAGATCACCGTGAAGTTCGAGGGGCCGGCCGATGCCGGCATCGAGATTCTCGGCATGGAGCCGCTCAAGGGCCCCACCGGCACCGCCTTCGATCCTTCGACCACGCGTGGGCGCCTTTCGGCGCTGCTGCAGGTGAACATCGTCTTCCGCCAGGTGATGAAGCCGGAGGACATCGACTATTCCTTCGAGGCCTCGCTGACCGACTTCGGCGTGGACAAGGTGTTCCACGGCCAGCGCCTGGAGGGCGCCACCGTGAAGGCCTTCGCCTCGCCCGCCGGCGTGGTGCTGCGCGGCGAGGGCCGGCTCGGCGGCGCGCCCGTGGCCTTCGAGTATGAGAAGAGGAAGGACGTCGCCGATTCCGACATCCGCGTCAGCGCCAATCTGGACGACGCGGCGCGCGAGCGCCTCGGCGTGGACGTGCCGGGCATCTCCGGCACCCTTGGCGTGCGGCTCGTGGGGACCACCAACAACAAGGACACCCGCGCCAGCATCGAGGTGGACCTCACCGCGGCGCGCATCCAGGACCTCATACCCGGCCTCTCCAAGCCGGCCGGCAAGGCGCTGAAGGCGCGCTTCACGCTCAACGACCGCGGCCCGACGGTGCGGCTGGAGGACCTCGTGCTCGATGGCTCGGGCACGCTCCTGAAGGGATCTCTGGAACTGGCCGACGGCGGCGACCTGCTCGGGGCCCAGTTCCCGACCTTCCAATTGTCCGACGGCGACAAGGCCTCGCTGCGCGCCGAACGCGCGGGCGACGTCCTGAAGATCCGCATCACCGGCGAGGTGATGGACGCGCGCGGCATCATGAAGAGCCTGGTCTCGACGCCGCCGCCCTCCAAGAAGCCGCAGAAGACGCCGGACGTGGACGTGGAGGCCAAGATCGGCGCGCTCACCGGCAATTTCGGCGAGGTGCTGCGCCAGTTCGAGCTGCAGACCAGCCGCCGCGGCGTCGAGATGCGCAACTTCGTCCTGACCGCGAAAGCCGGCAGGGACGGCGCAATCGCCGGCGAGATGCGATCGGTCCAGGGCCGCCAGCGGGCGCTGCACGTCTCCACCTCGGACGCCGGCGCGATGCTGCGCTTCCTCGACATCTACGCCAAGGTCCAGGGCGGCGAGGCATGGGTGGTGATCGACCCGCCGCGCAACGACCAGACCCCCCAGGAAGGGGTGCTCCACATCCGCGACTTCGCCATCAAGGGGGAGCCGGGCCTCGAGCGGCTCGCCAGCGCCGCCCGCGACAGCTCCGGGCGGGTCGAGGCGGGGTCGGCGGCATTCGAGAAGGCGCAGGCCCAGTTCGCCCGCACCACCGGCAAGGTGACGTTCCGTGAGGGCGCCATCTGGGGCCCGTCGGTGGGCGCCACCTTCGACGGCACGCTCGACTTCGCGCAGGACCGCATCGCCATGCGCGGCACCTTCGTGCCCGCTTATGCGCTCAACAACATCTTCTCGAAGCTGCCGGTGATCGGCCTGTTCCTGGGCGGCGGACCAAACGAGGGCCTGCTGGGGGTGACGTTCGAGATCGTCGGTCCGATTTCCGCCGGACCGACGCTGCGCATCAACCCCATGTCGGCGGTGGCGCCGGGCTTCCTGCGCAAGATCTTCGAGTTCCGCGATTCCAACGCCCAGCCGCCGACGCGGTAGGGCGGCCGCGCCGAAGGCGGCTCAGCGCTCCACGAACGCCTTCTCGATCACGTAGTGGCCGGGATCGGACGCGCTACCCTCCTTGAAGCCCCGGCTCTCCAGCAGATCCACCACGTCCTTCAGCATCTGCGGGCTGCCGCAGAGCATCAGGCGGTCATTCTCGGGGCTGATCTCGGGCAGGCCGAGATCGGCGAACAGCTTGCCGGACGTGATCAGGTCGGTGATGCGGCCCTGGTTGCGGAACGGCTCGCGCGTCACGGTGGGGTAATAGATCAGCTTCTCCGCCACCAGTTCGCCGATGAACTCGTCGTGCGGCAGCGTGGTGGTGAGGTAGTCGTCATAGGCGAGTTCGGCCACCGTGCGGGTGCCGTGGATGAGCACGATCTTCTCGAACCGCTCATAGGCTTCCGGGTCCTTCACCACCGAGAGAAAGGGCGCAAGGCCGGTGCCGGTGGAGAGCAGCCACAGGGTGCGGCCGGGCAGCAGGTTCTCCTGGATCAGCGTGCCGGTGGGCTTGCGGCCCACCAGGATCTTGTCGCCCACCTTGAGGTGCTGGAGCCGCGAGGTGAGCGGCCCGTTGGCCACCTTGATGGAGAAGAACTGCAGGTCCTCCTCGTAATTGGCGGAGGCCATGGAATAGGCGCGCAGCAGCGGCCGGCCCTCCAGCAGCAGTCCGATCATAGTGAACTGGCCATTGAGGAAGCGGAAGCCGGGGTCGCGGGTGCAGGTGAAGGAGAACAGGGTGTCGGTCCAGTGATGGACGCTCTTCACCGTCTCTTCGTTGAAATTGCTCATAGCGAAATCCAAATCCATGGGCCGCAGGAACGGCCGAGAAATACCGGTTCATCCTGTGGGATGCGTCAATTCCACCTTACAGGATGTGATCTGGCGGAAAAAGTGCGACGCCATGTCTCGACACCGGCTTATCCGTCGCCGCTGACGGCTCTGGCTCAGCCGAAGATTCCGGCGTCGCGACGTCCGCCGCCATCGCTTCGGCGACGCTTGGTGCGGCCCTTGGTGCGACGTCGGCCGGAACGGGCGGGGCAGGTTCCGCCTCCGCCGCGACGTCCTCCGCCACGGGCATCGGCTGCGGAACATTGCGCTCCGCCAGAAGCAGCGGCCCGAGAAAGGCGGCGAGATCCTCGGTCTCGAACTTCGCGCAGTCCACCCCTGCGGCCCGGCCGGCGCCCATGTCGCTGTCCTTGTCGCCCACCATCAGGCTCTTCTCGCGCAGCACCGGCCAGTGCTCCATGAGATCGATCAACATGCCCGGCGCCGGCTTGCGCCAGCCGGTGGGCCGGCGGTACGCCTCGATCAGCGCGTCAGGATGGTCCGAGCAGTAGCGGATGTCGTCCAGATGGGCGCCGAAGGCGCGCAGGTGCCGCTGGAGCGTGGCGTTGCAGCGCTCCACGTCCGCCTCGGTGTAATAGCCCCGTCCGACCCCCGACTGGTTGGTGACGAGGAAGACGTAGAAGCCGAGGTCGTTGGCCTGCTTCACCGCCGCTGCCGCGCCCGGCAGGAAGACCAGCCGGTCGGGATCGTAGACATAGCCATAGTCCACGTTGAGCGTGCCGTCGCGGTCCAGGAACAGAGCCGGCCGGGGCGAGCGGATCGTCGGTACGGCAGCCGCTCCGGCGCCGGGGCAAGCCGTCCGCCGAAGCGTCGCGGCCTCGGCCAGGCG
>NZ_JBNFNU010000338.1:0-4633 GCF_057364445.1 Xanthobacter sp. BG11Y11_SDJG | reverse complement strand
AACGTGCCACGGGCGAAGCCGTGGCGCGCGCAGGCGGCGTCGAGGTCCACCGCGAGGTCGCACATCAGGCGCTCGATCACGTCGCGCCGCAGGCGGTCCTCGGCCGTCACGGCGATGCCGCGCGCCACCGGCAGCCGGCCCTCCGCCACCGCCTTGTGCCAGAGCGGGGTCGAGGCGATGTTCTGCACATAGCCCTGGGGCAGCGCGCCGATGGCCGAGGTGCCGAAGCCGAGCAGCAGCGGCGCGTCGTCGGTGGTGTAGCCCTGGAAGTTCCGCTTCAGGGTGCCGGCGCGGGCGCGCGCCGCCATGGCATCGGCCGCCTTGGCGAAATGGTCGAGGCCGACCGCAGCGTAGCCGTGGTCGGCGAGCAGCACCGCCACCGCCTCGGCCTGGGCGAGGCGCGCCTCGGGTCCCGGCAGGTGGGCCTCGGGGATGAGCGCCTGGTGCTTCTTCATCCACGGCACGTGGGCGTAGCCGAACACGGCGATGCGGCTCGGATCGAGCGCAAGCGCGGCCTCGACCGTGCGCCGCACGGAGGCGACGTCCTGGTGCGGCAGCCCGTACATGAGGTCGAGATTGATGGCGCCGATGCCCTCGCGCCGGAGCGCCTCGGCCACCGCTTGCGTGGTCGCGAACGACTGCGTGCGGCCGATGGCGGCCTGCACCCTGGGCTCGAAATCCTGCACCCCGAGGCTGGCGCGGTTGAAGCCCTCGCGCGCCAGCACGCGGGCCTTCTGCGCATCCATCACGCGCGGATCGATCTCGATGGCGATCTCGGCACCGGGCGCCACGTCGAAGGCCGCCCGCAGGGCCCCCATCACGGCGGCGAAGTCCGCGTCCTCCAGCATGGTGGGCGTGCCGCCGCCGAAATGGATGTGGGTGAGGCGGCGCCGGCCGGACAGGCGCGCCGCCACCAGGCCGATCTCCTCGACGAGGCGGCGGGCATAGGCCTCCACCGGCACGCGGGAGCGCGCCACTTGGGTGTGGCAGCCGCAATACAGGCACAGCTCGGCGCAGAACGGCACATGCACATAGGCCGAGACGGCGGCCTCAGCCGGCGCTTCGGCGAGCCAGCCGGCGTAGGTTTCGCCGTCCAGGGCGGCGAAGTGGGGCGCCGTGGGGTAGCTGGTGTAGCGCGGCACGGGCTGCGCATAACGGGCGAGCAGATCCTGTCTCATGGTCGATGCATCGCGCCGCCCGGCCGCGCGCGCCTTGACGTGGCGCAACGCCGGCCCGCGACATGCGGACCGGCGTCGATGGATGGCCCCGCCGCCGTCGTCAGTAGGACAGGAAGGCGCCGGCGAAGATGCCCTCGGCGCGGTCGTCGCCGGCGAGCTTGAAGCGGTATTGCAGCGTGAGGTCGAGATACGACATGGGCGCCGTGTACTCGTCCTCGCGGAACCAGTAGCGCATGGTGGCACCCGGTCCGGCGCCGAGCGCGAACGGCGTGTCCACGCTGTTGTCGTAGCTGCCGCCGATGGCGAGGAACGGCCACAGCACCAGCCGGTTGCTGATGGCGTCCAGGCGGAACGATTCGCCGTACCGCGCCTCGAAGCTCGACACCGTCTGCCCCGACATGGCGAAGTAGTTGTAGTCGGCATAGATCTGCCAGGTGCGCCAGTGCGGCACGTCCACCCGAAGGTCGGTGCCCTCGCCCTTGGAATAGGCCGCGCGCAGCAGCCAGTCCTGGCGGGCCGCCTGTCCCACCGGGAACAGATAGGCGGTCTCGAAGATCAGGTTCTGGTCCTTGATCGGCTTCCAGCGCGCGCCGACGCTGCCCTGCACGGTATCCCAGCCGGCGCCGCCGCCCTCCGAATAGGCCGTGCCGTAGCCGCGCACGAACAATTCGAAGATCGCGCCGTCGCGGTAGCCGATTCCCGGCGGGCGCCAGTAGATCTCGCCGCCGATGCCCAGCGAGCGGTTGGCGCTGATCGGCGTCGGCGCCAGCGGGTTGGAGGGGGCGATGCCGGCCGAGGAGCCGTAGCTCGCCGACAGATAGGCGCCCCAGGTGCGGCTCAGCTCCGCCACCTCGCGGCGCAGGCCGAACAGGTATTGCGGGTCCATCGGCAGCTTGCCCTCGCGATGCTCGTCGATGGCGCGCTTGAAATAGCCGATGGCCTCGTTGTTGTGATAGGTGCGCCGGGCGTTGTAGGCGGCATCGATCAGCGTCGTGCCGCGCAGCTGCCACTTGGCGTCGGCTTCGGTGAAGTAGTCGTAGGCGATCTGGTCCTCGCCCACCTGGCCGGCGAGCACGGCGAGGTCGACCGCCTTCATGCCGCGCAGCTCGCCGCGATTGTAGGCCTCGAGGAAGATCTGCTTCGCCTCGTCCTTGCGGCCGAGCTGCACCAGCACGCTGATGCGGGCCGACAGCATGGTGCGTCGCTGCTGCGCCGAGGTGGCGTAGACCGCCGCCTCGGAGAAGGCGGCGAGCGCGCTCTCCTTGTCGTCGAGCGCCAGATAGGCATAGCCGAGCCGCGCCTGGACGTCGTAGCTGCGCTCGTTGGCCATGGGCTTCAAGGTGGCGAGCGCGATCTCCGGCTGCTTGGCGGCGAGCGCCGCGTCGGCGAGCGAGAGGCGCACCGCGCGATACTGCGACACCGGCAGGTTTCCGGAGGCGAGCGCCGCGCGGTAGTCGCGGATCGCGCCGGTATAGTCCTTGGCGCTGAGACGCAGCCCGCCGCGCTGGACCAGCAGCGTCGCGTCGCGCGGGCTGCGGGCCAGGAGGTAGCTGGCGATCTGCTCGGCCTCGGCATACTTGCCGCGCGCGGTGAGCACCTGCATGAGCAGCAGGCGGTAGTTCCTGTTGTCGGGATCGGCCGCCACGGCGCGCCGCGCGGCGGCCTCGGCGCGGGGATAGTCGCGCTTGGCGAGCGCCGCATAGGCCTCGGTGCCGTCGGCATAGCCGGGGGCGCTTGCATCGCCGCCCCCGCCGCCGCCCTGATTCGCGAACACCGAGCAGATGACGCCGTAGGTGGTGGGCTGGCAGAACACCTGCGGCGCCTGCAGCGCCGGGCGCTTCGCCGTGGGGCTCTTCAGCATCGCCTGGGCGGCCTTGCGGATCTCGTCGATCTCGCGGTTCTTCGGATCCTCGATGGGCTCGATGAGGCTCAGCGCCTCCTCGGCCTGGCCGTTGGCGAGCGCCGCATTGGCGGCGATCAGGCGGTAGTTCACGTTCTCGAGGTCGGTGAGGATGTTCGAGCCGATCACGGCGTCGAAGTCCTTGCGCGCCTGGAGGGTCTTGCCGGTCTTCTGGAGCAGATAGCCGCGCACCATGCGGGGCAGCGGGTCGTTCTCGTCCATCTGCACGGCGGCATTGGCGGCGGCGAGCGCCTCCTCGGTCTGGTCGGCGGCGAGCAGCGCCTGGAGCTGCACGACGCGGTAGACCATGGCGTCGGGCGCCCGGTCCACCGCGCGCTTGGCGGCGGCGACCGCGGCCTTGGTCTTGCCGGCGGCCACGTCCTTGATCGCCTGCACCGCGTCCGCTCGGCGAGGCGCTTGTCGGTCACGGCCTTGCGGGCGACCAGAGCGGGGTCCGTGTCGCCCAGCGCGATCGCCTCGCGGATGGCGGTGGCGAGGTCCTCCAGCTTGTTGGCGCGGTCGAGCGTGTCGATCAGCAGGCGCCGCCAGGCGAGGTTGCCCGGGCTCGCCTGGAGCGCCTCGCGGATGCGCGTCTCGGCGAGCTTGTTGTCGCCGTCGCGATAGGCGTTGAACGCCTCCAGAGCCTCGATGTAGCCGGGCGTGTCGGAGACGCCGGCGCCGGGCGGCGTGGTGGCGGGCACCAGGCTGCACACCGGGCCGTAGGGCGTGTCGATGCACTTCTGGTAGGGCACCGGCAGCGTCTGGTTGGCATTGTCCGGGACGATCTGGGGCTTGTCCTTCTGGGCATTGGCCACCTGGCGCCGGGCGGCGACCCCCGGCTCCTTGGCGTCGAGCCCCTCCAGCACCCGCAAAGCGCGCTCGGGATGGCCGGCGGCGATGGCCGCGTCGGCGATGACGATGCGCACGTCGCGGTTGGTGTCGCCGGTGAGAACCTCGTCCTTCAACGCCTCGTCGAAATCGGCCTCGGCGGCCTCGATCTGGCCGAGCCGCATGCGCAGATAGCCGCGCATGGTGCGGGGCAGGAACGAGCGCGGGTCGGCCTCGATGGCCTGGGACGCCGCCTTCTCCGCCGCCTCGATCTGCCCGTCGGCGATCAGCGAATAGACCAGCAGCATGCGGTAGCTGAGATCGTCCGGCACCAGCGCGATGGCGCGGCTCGCCGCCTCGATGGCGGCCTTGGGATTGTGGTCGGCGAGCGCCTTGTTGGCGGCCAAGGACGGCCCCTGGGCCAGGATGCGGCTCTGGGCGCGCAGGCGCGCGATGACGGTCGGGTCCTTGATGCCGGCGGCGACCGCCTCCGACGCCGCCGCCACCGATTCGGCGAGGCGGTTCTGCGCCTCCAGCGAATCCATCAGCAGCAGCCAGAGCCGGGGCACGTCGGGGCGCAGCTTCAGCGCCTCGCGGGCCAGCGCGGACGCCTGGGCATAATTCTTGTCGCGGTGGGCCTTGTAGGCCATGTCGGCGGTGCGCCAGGCCTCGCCCGTCAATTCCGCGGACTCGATGACGGGGGGCGGGGCGGGCTGGCGGAGAGCGC
>NZ_JBNFNU010000337.1:0-4649 GCF_057364445.1 Xanthobacter sp. BG11Y11_SDJG | reverse complement strand
CCGTTCCGGTCCGGCGGCTGATCCCGTCGCCGGCCGCCCTCGGCCTCACAAGCGGCGAAAGCGCCCGGGGGAGGTGCCGAACTTGCGCTTGAAGGCCCGGTAGAACACCGAGAGGTCGCCGAAGCCGCAGCGGAAGGCGATGTCGGCCAGGCTGTCGTGCGGGTCGGCGAGGGCCCGGATTGCCATGGCGAGCCGCCGTTCCGTGACCTGCGCGCTGAACGTCGTCCCTTCCTCGTGCAACAGGCGCTGGATGTAGCGCGGCGACAGCGACAGGGCCTGACCCGCGTCCTCGATGGAAAAGCCCGGCCGGTGCGCATGGCCGGCGATGGCCTCGCGGATCGCGCCCAGCCGGTCCGCCCGCAAGCGGCCGGGGCCCAGCGGGCGTGCCGCTACCGCCCCTCCGAGCGCAAGGGCCAGAAGCTCGGCGATGTGCCGTGTCGCACAGTCGGCCAGCGGGGCCGAGGCCGCTGTCGCGCGGGCGCGCATGAAGTCCAGATAGGCCATCAGCATGCGCAGAGCCTCGCCATCCTGCACCGCGACGGGCTCGGCCGAAAGCCGCGCGACGTCGATGCCGCAGTCGCGCAGAACCTGGAGGGGGGCGTGGAGGCCAAGGACGCGCGAGGCGTTTCCGCCGCAGGCCGGCGCTGGCGCGGGATATGACGCAGGAGGAGATGCGCCGGGGTCCAGGTCCGTCATCGTCACCGTGAAGGCGCCGACAAGGATGGCGCCATCTCCCGGGCTACCGAAGCCAGGGCGCGGGAAAACCGTGTCGGCCGTCGCGATGAAAATGGCGGCCGCCTTCGACGGGGCGAGGACGTCCGCAAGTGCGGGAGCGGCACAGCGGGTGCGCGACGGCGCCGTCCCGGCGTCGCCGTTCTCAGACTTGCCCGCATCGGAGGTCATGGCCGCAACCGTCACAACAACCGGGATCAACGCTAGCCCTCGCGCTGGCGCTTGGCAATCGGCGCACACCAGTGTTCGCCGCGGGCGAAGACGGCCGGCGGACGAAGGTGCTAATCGGTGCGAGCGGCAGTCCAGAAGTCGGGTGGGCTTCCGCCTTGGGGCAGGATGGCGAGATCGCCATGCGGTGGGTCGAGCATGCTGTGCGGGCCCTGGAGCGGGCCTGTCCGATGGTTTTGCGCCGGTGCGGACGCAATGGCGCGCCTCGCCGCAGCGGGAGTTCCGGTTCCGACCGGCGTGCGGCGCTTGCGCGCCTCGCCCGTGCGGCTGCTGCCGCTGCCCTGGCGCTCGGCCTCCTTGCCGCGCCGCCGGGCCGGCGATGCAGCCTCGAAGACCTGTGGAGCGCCACCAAGGATACGTTCCAGAACGCTCCGACTGAATGCGCGGCCCAGCTCGGAAATCCGGCATTCTACGCTCTGACCGCCTTCCTCGCCGGGGCGATCCAGACCCCGCAGGGCAAGGCGTTCTGCAGCGGCGTCAGTGGTCTGAAGGAAGACTTCAAGGACGATCAGGAGAAGCTCTCGAACTACTGGAGCTATCTACCCGAATCCCTTCAGAAGACGTTGCAGACGGAGTTTCCCTATTTCGCGAGCATCAGCGAATCCGCCGCCGATGCGAACCTCGCCCTCGGCACCATGGACTGCGCCTGCTCGGTGGTGACCTGGGAGGGGCCGGACGCGGTCGCCGGTGAAATCGGCGAATGTTTCAAGGGCGCGCTGTGCGAGCTTCAGGATTTTGCGCATGAACTGCTGCCGGACGAGTTTCCCGCCTGCACCGGCCCCCCGCCGGCGCCGCCGCAGCTGGTGGACTGCCGGCTCGATCCGTCCAGCGACGATCCCAACAGTCCGTTCGAGATCTGGGACCAGGGCACCGGCTGGGTCGGCGACATCGGCCTGTGCAACGAGCGCTACTACGCGGGCCCGAAGAAGGGCGAATTCGTCGCCGGCTTCACTTGCGAGGGGGACGTCTGCTTCTCGGACGGCCTGCTGGCGACTGGCAGCGGCACCTATTGCTACTGCCCGCAGGCGATGCAGCAGTTGAGCTGGTACAATCTCGGCGGCAATTGCTACCGCTACCTCCTTTGTGGCTGTCCCGCCGGATCGAGCGCGGTCGGCGAGGCGGGCGGCGCCGGCTACATGTGTACCTGCGACAATTCCGGGCTGCCGGTGAACGCGGACGGCACCTGCCCGAAGCCGTGCAATTGCGACTGCCCGAACAATCTGGTCCTGATCTCTAAGGACACCAAGTCCTGCACCTGCAATTGCGGCTGCCCGCAGGGCCAGACCAGGGTCGGCGACACCTGCGTCACCCCGTGCGCCGATCCGGCCCAGCTGATGCTGGAGGGGGGAACCTGCTGCTCTCCTACCCAGGCGACCGCGTGCGGGACCTGCTGTCCGCTCGGCATGAAGCCGGACGCCAGCGGCCAGACCTGCGTTTCGGTGCTGGGCAAGCCCGGGGCGCCGCTCCTGCCGCCCAAGGGGCCGCTTCTGCCGCCGAAGCTCCCCCAGCAGACGCCGAAGGGGCTGTGAGCCATGAACCGGCCCCTCGCTACCCCATTCCTGCGGACCCTGCGCGGCGCCGCGGCGGTGCTCGCCTGCGTTTTCGCCTGGGCCGACGGCGCCCCCGCCCATGAACGGCTATGCGGACAATGACGGCTGGGCCGACGACACGTGCGACGGCCCGGTGGATGCCAGTGTGAAAATCGGTGACCGGGTGTTCCAGGCCGAGCCCGCATGGGTGGTCAGCGTCGGCCCCAATTATGCGCCCGCGGTGGCCAGCGGCCTCGTCTCGCTGCACGACGTGGTGGAATCGGCGCTGGTGGATGCAGGCGTGCGCCGCGCCCCGGCCACCGAGTTCGAGCGCCACGTCTGGCCGGTGTTCGAGCGCATGGCGGACCTGCAATGGGTCAATGAAGGCTTCTTCCAGAAATACGGCTTCGGCAGCGCGCGCGACTTCTCCAGCGTCGCCTGGCGCGCGCGCCTCGCCGACGGGTCGGCGGGCAATGCGGCGCTCCGGGCGGAGATGCTGGCGCTGTTCCGCGATCCCGCCTTCACCCGCGTCGAGCCGGACCTCGAGCCGCAGCTCTACGGCGACAAGGTGCAGATGCCGCCGGACGCCATCGAGCCGCGCCAGTGGCTGGCCCTCACCCCGCTCCAGTACCGCCACCTCAAAGCCTGGGCCGAGGGCCGCTTCACCCGCGCCCCGGAGCGCCCGCGCAACCGCCTGGAGGATTTCGCGCTCGCCGACCAGCCGGCGGCGCTCGACCGCGCGGCGATGGAGGCGAGCCTCGGCGGGCCGTTCCATCCCGGCATCGAATTCCCCTGGATCGCCCGCCTCGCCTGGATCTGGGGAGCCGACATGCGGCTGAAGTCCGCGGCGCGGACGCCGGACCTCACCGACTACGGCGCCGTGCTCACCGCCCCTAAGGCGCTCTCCCGGTCCGGCCCGCTCGCGCGCCTAGGGCCGGGCGGCATCACCCAGTGGATGGGCCTGCCGTGGCATGCGGACTGGTCGAGCTGCCGCGCCGGCTATGAGAGCGCGGTCTCGCCCATCCTGCCCGCCTTCTGGCCGGCCCGGGTGCCCACCACGGTGCTGGCGGAAGAGGACTACAAGGTGGTGATGGACACCGCCCGCTCCATCGAGGAGCGGCGCGCCGCCTTCGCCCGCCGGCGCGACTGGGAGCGCTTCATCAGCGCCCCCACCCGCCCGCCGGTGCTCGCCGCCATGGCGCAGGAATGGCACCGCCTCGGCCTGGTGCAGGACCGGCCGGGACCGACCGAGGGCCCCTTCCCCGCCAGCATGAAGGTGGAGACGCTGGTGGGCTTCGCGCGCGAGCCGGACATCGCCTACGGCGCCAACACGCTCTACCCGCAGATCGGCACCTTCCCGCTGGTGGTGGCCAATTCCGACGACAACAGCCTGCGCCTCGTCGCCGCCGATGGGGAGGTGACGCAGATGCGCCTCACCGCGCCTTTGGAGCGGCCCGAGGGCATGACGCGCAACCTCGACGGCAACCTCTATGTCTGCTGCATGAACGGCAACGTGGTGCGCCGGGTGACGCCGAAGGGCGTGGTGACGCTGTTCGCGGAAGGCTTCTCTTCGCCCGTGGGCATCGCCGGCGACCGCCAGGGCAATCTCTATGTGGCGAACTTCGTGGAGAAGGGCTTCATCAGCGTCATCACGCCCGACGGCAAGAGCCGGGTTCTGGTGCCGCCCGAGGCCGGGCTCGTCTCCCCCATCGGCATCGTCGTGACGCCGGACGGCGCGCTTCTGGTGAGCTGGGGCGGCGCCTCGGTGGCGCGCATCGACCTCGTCACCGGCAAGGTGATCGACCTGCACTGGCTCACCGACTTCCACAATCCGCGCCAGATGGCCTACGACACCTCCTACCGCCTCTATGTGGCCGACCAGATGAACAATGCGGTGCGCCGCTTCGACCTCATGGGCGTGCCGATCCCGCTGATCCTGCGCGGGGCCACGCTGACCATGCCGTTCGGCCTGGTGTTCGACGTGAAGGGCGACCTCTACGCCTCGCAGACCCGCGCACCCTGATCAAGCGGGTGCAACTGAAGGGCGAGGTCGGCATGGTGTCCGACTTCGCCGACGGCCTGCCCAATCCCGGCGGCGTCGTCTTCATCGGATGAGCGCCTGCGGCCTCCTGGTGGCGGGCGCGGGACCGGCGGGCGCCG
>NZ_JBNFNU010000336.1:0-4670 GCF_057364445.1 Xanthobacter sp. BG11Y11_SDJG | reverse complement strand
CCCCGCCCCCGGCCGCTCCGGCCGCCGCCCCTGCGGAACCGGCGCCGGTGGACGTTGCGGCCCCCTTGCGACACCCGAGGCGGAGCCTGCGGTCCCCGCGCCCATGGAGACAGCGCCCCCCGCTCCGGCCGAGGCCACAAGCGAGCCGCAGAAGCCCCGTTCGGGCTGGTGGCAGCGCAAGCTGTTCGGCGGCTGAGCCGCGGCTGCGCCGATCCAACGCCGATTGACGACGACGCCTTGCCGGCCCCCCCGGGACGGAGTTGTTTTGTGAGGACGGGATGCCGTGACCGGGTGGCCTCCATCCGGGGCAGGCCTCACGCCGATCGGGGCGCCCCAGTGGACGCGGTACAGCCGGGACCAACTCCCTCCCCCGCATGCGGGGGCAGGTTCCGCGCCGCTGCTTGGTCGCAGACCATGAAAACGAGACACGCGCCGCGCGAGAGACCCCTTGCCGGTTGCGGCTGCCATAGTACCATGCAGCGGCGGCGGGCGTGGTGCGCCCACGAATCAAAACGATTTAAACGGGGTCCGCCAAGGCCCCGGCCGCACGGGACACGGTCACAGAACAAGCGGACATAGACGCCGCGATCCGCATTGGGAGGAACAGGATGATCCGTCTTCGCCGCGGCCTTTCGGCCGCCACGCTCTTCGGCGCCGCCTTGGTCGGGCTGCTCGCGGCCGGCCCCGCCAGCGCCCAGACCAAGCTGAAATGGGCGCACGTCTACGAGCCCGCCGAGCCGTTCCACACCGCCTCGGTCTGGGCCGCCGGCGAGATCGCCAAGCGCACCAACGGGCGCTATCAGATCGACGTCTATCCCTCCTCGCAGCTCGGCAAGGAGAGCGACATCAACCAGGGCCTCACCCTGGGCACGGTCGACATGATCATCTCGGGGTCGAGCTTCGCCGGGAAGGCCTACCCGCCCATCGGCGTCACCTATTATCCCTACACCTTCCGCGACGCGAACCACCTGCTGGCCTATGCCAAGAGCGACGTCTTCAAGGACCTCGCCAAGGGCTACAACGAGAAGACCGGCAACCACATCGTCGCCGTCACCTATTACGGCGTGCGCCAGGCGACCTCGAACAAGCCGTTCAAGAGCTGCGCCGAGATGAAGGGCCTCAAGATTCGCGTGCCGGACGCCCCGGCCTATCTCGCCATGCCCAAGGCGTGCGGCGCCAACATCACCCCCATCGCCTTCGCCGAGGTCTATCTCGCGCTTCAGAACGGCACCGTGGACGCGCAGGAGAACCCGCTCACCACCATCGAGGCGAAGAAGTTCTACGAGGTGCAGAAGAACATCATCCTCACCGGCCACATCGTCGACCACCTCAACACCATCATCTCCGCCAAGCTCTGGAACCAGCTCTCGCCCGAGGACCGCAAGATCTTCACCGAGGTGGCGCTGGAGGCGGCGGCGCGGGCCACCAAGGAGGTGGCGGCGCGCGAGAAGGAGCTGCTCGACGTGTTCAAGCAGAAGGGCCTCAACGTGATCGAGGTGGACACCGGCGAGTTCCGCGACACGGTGATGAAGAACATCACCTTCGAGAGCTTCGGCTACCGCAAGGCGGACTGGGACCGCATCCAGGCCATCAAGAGCGACGGCATGTGAGGCCGGGCCGTCAGGCACGAGGCGCGGGCGCCCCGGCGCCCGTTCCCCGGCCCAGCGACGGCGCAGCCTGAGCGGTCCCCCGGCCAAGCGACGGCGCAGCTGGAGCGCCGAGCCGGGGTCCAGGGGAGACTCCCGCGCAGCGGGCGACAGCTCGGGATGCAACAAATCCTGCGCCTGCGGCGGTTTTTGCGCTGGATCCCCGGCTCTCCTTCCCCTGCGCTGCGCTCCGTTCCAGTCGGCCGGGATGCGAGGACGTGCGCCGCCCAGCCGATCATCCCTCTCTTTCAGCACCGGACCCCCATGGCCCACGAGACCCACACCCGCGTCACCGGCGAGGAACTCGCCCACACCTTCGACGTGCAGGAGGAGGTGGACCTGTCCTCCTACGGCTTCGAGGACTGGATCACCCTCGTCGCCTTCTGGATCATGGCGGGCCTCGTCTTCCTCCAGTTCTTCACGCGCTACGTGCTGAACGACAGCTTCGCCTGGACTGAGGAGATCGCCAGCTACTTCCTGGTGGCGGTGGTGTTCATCGGCGCCGCCATGTGCGTGCGCCTGTCGCGCCACATCCAGGTGGACCTCCTCTACCGCTTCCTGCCGCCCGCGCCGGCGCGGGCGATGGCGCTCGGCGTCGACCTCGTGCGCACCGGCTTCATCGCCTACGGCGTGTGGCTGATGGTGCGCTACATCGCGCTGGTGGGCGACGAGCCCATGGTGATGGTCGATGCGCCGAAATCCTATGTCTATTACGCGGTGCTGTTCGGCTTCGTGATGATGCTGGTGCGCTCGCTCCAGGTCTCCTGGTGCAATCTCTGCCGCGGCTATTCCATCCTTGAGAGACCGGAGGCCTTCGAGGGCTCCCCCTTCGAGCACAAGGGAGACTGAGCCATGTGGGTCCTCATCGGCGGCTTCCTCGCCCTCATGATCTGCGGCGTTCCGGTGGCGATCGCGCTCGCCGGCTCCTCGCTGCTCTACATCCTGGTCTCCGGCACGGTGCCGGACGTGGTGATCGCCCAGCGCATGATCGCCGGGGTGGAGAGCTTCCCGCTGCTGGCGGTGCCGTTCTTCATCCTCGCCGGCAACCTCATGAACATCGCCGGCGTCACCGGGCGCATCTATGCCTTCGCGGTGGCGCTGGTGGGCTGGATGCGCGGCGGCCTCGGCCAGGTGAACATCATCGGCTCGGTGATCTTCTCCGGCATGTCGGGCACCGCCATCGCCGACGCCGCCGGGCTCGGCACCATCGAGATCAAGGCCATGAAGGACCATGGCTATTCCACCGAGTTCGCGGTCGGCGTCACCGCCGCCTCGGCGACGCTCGGCCCGATCATCCCGCCGAGCCTGCCGTTCGTGATCTACGGAATGCTGGCCAACGTCTCCATCGGCGCGCTGTTCCTCGGCGGCCTGATCCCGGGCGTGGTGATGACGCTTTTGATGATGATCACCGTCGCCTATTTCGCCCACCGCAACAAATGGGGCGCGGACGCCGCCTTCTCGTGGCGACAGCTGCTCTCCGCGGGCGTCGAGGTGGTGGTGGTGCTGGCCTTCCCGCTGGCGGTCTACGGCATGATCGAGGCCGGCCTCTCCACCAACCAGGCGGTGCTGATCGCGCTCGCCGCGCTCATCGCCCTCGACTGGTACTACGACTTCTCCGCCGTGATGGCGCTGATGACGCCGGTGATCCTGATCGGCGGCATGACGCTCGGCTGGTTCACGCCCACCGAGGCGGCGGTGGCGGCGGTGATCTGGTCGCTGTTCCTCGGCCTCGTGCGCTACCGCTCCATGACCCTGCGCACGCTGGCGAAGGCGACCTTCGACACCATCGAGACCACCGCCTCGGTGCTGTTCATCGTCACCGCCGCCTCGATCTTCGCCTGGCTGCTCACGGCGAGCCAGGCGGCGCAGATGCTCACCGACGCCATCCTCGGCTTCACCCAGAACAAGTGGGTGTTCCTGCTGCTGGCGAACCTGCTCATCCTGTTCGTCGGCTGCTTCATCGACACCATCGCCGCCATCACCATCCTGGTGCCGATCCTTTTGCCCATCGTGCTCAAGCTCGGCATCGACCCGATCCATTTCGGGCTCATCATGGTGCTGAACCTGATGATCGGTCTGCTGCATCCCCCGCTCGGCATGGTGCTGTTCGTGCTGGCACGGGTGGCCAAGCTCTCGGTAGAGCGCACCACGGTCGCCATCCTGCCCTGGCTGGTGCCGCTCATCCTGGCGCTGATCGCCATCACCTACATCCCCGCCCTCACCCTCTGGCTGCCCAACGCCGTGGGCCTCGGGCGGTGAGGGATGGCTAAGGGGAAGGCCGAGGCGCCTCCACCAGCGCGGCGAGGCGGTCGAGGGCGGCGGCAAGGCCCGCATCCATGGGCGAGCGCAGCACCAAAGTGCGGGCCGGCAGGCTCTCATAGGCATAGGTGAGGAGCGCCACGCTGCCGGCCGCCGCCGCGCGCAGCTCCAGCGCCACCTCGGTGGCGCCGGGATACCAGGCCGGGTCGAAGCGCTCGGTGGCGCGAAAGCCCCGGTCCGGCGTCACGGCGCCGAAGGTGCCCGACCAGCGCATCACCCGCCCGGCGGGATCGGCCACCGCATAATGGTAGGCCCCGCCCGGCACCGGGTCCGACGCGGCCTCGATCACCCGGAAGTACGGCGGGCCGAGCCATTGGCGGGCGCGGCCCGCATCGGTCCAGGCGCGAAACACGGCCGCGGTGGGCGCGGCGAAGGTGCGGGCGAACAGGATTTCGAGGTCGCCGCGCGGCGCGATGCACAGGCGGCCGGGCCGCGCGCACGCTTCGTCCGCCATCTCGTCGAGGGTGGGCCGGTCGGTGGCGATCAGGCTCTGGGTGTCTGTGCTCCAGGCCCCGCCGGGTGCCGCCTTGGTGGACATGCCGCTCCTCGCTTCGGGCGTCGCGCGGGGCGAGCTTGGAGGCGATCGGCCCCCTTTTGTCAATTTGCCCGCTGCGCGGGAGTCTCCCCTGGACCGCGGCTCGGCGCTCCGGCTGCGCCGTCGCTGGGCCGGGGAACACGCTCCGGCTGCGCCGTCGCTGGGCCGCC
>NZ_JBNFNU010000335.1:0-4681 GCF_057364445.1 Xanthobacter sp. BG11Y11_SDJG | reverse complement strand
GCGGCGCGCATCGCCGCCCGCCCCCGGATGCGGGGACCGCCTGCCGGTTCCATCGCCGCAGCGGCCCCCCAGCGCTGCGCTCGCCGCGCTGTTTCGACGCCGTCGCCGACGAACTCGACCACATGGCGCGGCTCAGGGAGGTGGGGCAATTTCACACCGCGCCGCTTCTGGCGCATCCCTAGCTCTTCTGGCATCGATCGGGCGGGCGCGCTCGCCGGCGACGACGGCGCGCTCCTGTCTCGTTTCAAACGCGTTGGGAAGGTTGGCACCATGCACGCACGCACCCTCACCGCCACGGCATTCGCTCTCGCGCTCGGCGCGGCCGCTCCGGCTCTTGCGGCGGGTCCGTTCGAATGCCCGACGAAGCCTTTGGAGGCGGCGCAGGCGGCCAAGATCAAGGCGCTGCTGCCCTCGGGGGACGCCTTCGACAAGGTCGAGCAGTTGAACGCCGCCGTCACCCAGCTCAAGGCCGAGGGCGCCAATCCGGTGCTGGTGATCGACACCCTGATCGCCGCCTACTGCCCCGTGGTGGCGGCGCAGCCGGGGCTGAGCGATGCGCAGAAGTCGACCCGCGTCGCCCGCTTCGCGGCGCGCATCACCCGGACCGTGTTCGCCCTCGACGGCGCCGACGCGATCATCCTCGACGTCGCCTTCCCGCCCGCCGTGGTGGACGCGATCAATGCCAAGCCCGGCGCCGCCGGCGTGCGCCCGAAGCCTGGATCCAGGGCGCCATCACCTCGGCGCTGAAGTAGCGTCGGCAGGCCGGCCAAGCGCGGGCGCCTGGCGGCTGCCGCCGCCCGCTGCCGCCCGGCGCCTCGGGGATGATCACGTGAGCGCATCGGAACCAACGCCACCGGAGGACCCGCCGCGGAGCCGCGCCGGCGACGCGCTGTTCTACCTGGTCGCCATCGCGATCGGCGCCCTCACCGGCGTGCTCGGCACCGCGCTGCATCTCGGCGTCGACCGGGCGCTGGAATGGCCGCACCTGCTGCGTGCGCATCTGGGGCCGGGGCTGGACCAGATCCACCTCCTGCTGCTCTGCGGCGCGGTCGCCGCCGCTCTGGTCCTGGTGTCGGTCTGGCTGGTGCGGACCTTCGCGCCCGAGGCCGGCGGCTCCGGCGTGCAGGAGATCGAGGGCGCCATGGAAGGCCTGCGCACGGTGCGCTGGTGGCGCGTGCTGCCGGTGAAGTTCTTCGGCGGCCTCCTCTCGCTCGGCTCCGGCCTCGTGCTCGGCCGCGAGGGGCCGACCATCCATATGGGGGCCTCGGTGGCGCAGGCGGCCTCCGAGGGGCTGAAGCTGCCGGCGCGGGAGAATCGCGGCCTGCTCGCGGCGGGCGCCGCCGCCGGCCTTGCCGCCGCCTTCAGCGCGCCGCTGGCCTCGATCCTGTTCGTGATCGAGGAGACCCGGCGCCAGTTCCCCTATGCGCTGAAAACCTATACCGGCGTGATGCTGGCCGCCGTCACCAGCGGCATCGTCACCGAGGCGATCGCCGGCCGTCGTCCTTTCATGGTGATCGACGTGCCGGCCATGCCGCTGGAATTCCTGCCGGCCTTCGTGCTGCTGGGCATCGTGCTGGGCTTTCTCGGCGTCGGCTTCAACCGCTGCCTGGTCTGGTCCATGGACCTTTCGCTCGGCATCGGCCGGCGCACCAGCTTCTATCTGGTGCCTGCCGTGGTGGGCTTCGCCGTGGGCGTGCTGCTGGTGCTGCGGCCCGAGGCCACCATGGGCGGGGAGACGCTGGCGGTGTCGCTGGTGGCCGAGAACCTGCCGCTCGCCACCATGGCGGTGATCGTGCTGATCCGCTTTGCCATGACCATGGCGAGCTATTCCACCGGCGTGCCGGGCGGCATCTTCGCGCCGATCCTCGCTTTGGCCACCGCCTTCGGCCTCCTGTTCGCCCTGTGCCTGGAACGGGTGCTGCCGCTGCCTCCGGGCGGGGCGGCGGCGCTCGCGGTGGCGGCCATGGGCGGGCTGTTTTCGTCCACCATCCGCGCGCCGCTGGTGGGCGTGGTGCTGCTGGCGGAACTGACCGGCGCCTATACGGTGTTGGTGCCGGTGCTGCTCACCTGCCTGTTCGCCAATTTCGTCGCCGACTGGCTGGGCGGCCGGCCGATCTACGAGGTGCTGCTGGAGCGCACGTTGCGCCTCGACGGCCAGACCCGTGCTCCCGCCCCCGCCGAGCCGCAGATCGGCGGCTGGGACCAGCGCTAGCTCACGGCGCCTTGGTTGCCAGAAGCGCCGCCGTCGCGTCCGGCGCCGCGCCGTCGAGCGCCTGGAACGGCAGCACCTTCGGCGCGCTTTCGGCGGCCAATGCGGCGAGGTCGAAGCGGGTGTAGTTGAGCGCGCCATAGGTGCGCACGAAGAACAGCTTCCGCTCGAGGTCGGCGAGGCTGGTCCAGGTGGTGAACTCGGTGGCGTAGGCCGCGCCCTCTTCTTCCTTCAGCCCCTCCACCTCCAGGTGGCCGCCGCCCGCGCCCGGATAGTCGATGGTGGCGCCGCGCGGCCGGTCGAACAGGTTCATGACGTGGCCGAGCGTGATCACCGCCATGTCCGGCGTCGCCGCCTTCTCGGTGAAGTGGGCGTAGAAGGCGGCGCGCACAAAGCGGCCGACCGACGTGTTGGAGCCCGGCAGGCCGGCGGTGGCGATGCCGGAATCCGGCTGCATGGCCTTGAACGCCCCGAAGGTCGCGCTCGGCTGGTCCACATTGCTGAGATGGGTGTAGTTGTTGAGGTTGGTGAGGTGCCAGTCGAACTGCGGTCCGTTGGTCATCACCCCCACCGGATTGTCGTAGACGTGCATCTCGCCCTGGTCGAACTCGATCACCAGCGCGGCGCCGGCCGTATCGTGCACCACATAATGGAACGGCGAGACCACGCCGCCGAGAATGGCGAGCGGCACGAGCACCACCGGCATCTGGTCCAGCGCCGCCTTCACCTCCTCCACGGTCGCGAACTGGCCCAGAACCCAGGTGCCGAGGTCGGAAGCCGAGAGCACCGCGCGCGTCATCTCCACCGCATGCTGCTTGCCGGCGGCGGTGGGATAGGAGAGCAGGCTGAAGGTCAGGCCCTTGTCGTTCAGCCCCTCCAGCACCTTGAGGTCGGCCATCTGCTGGGGCGCCTGCGCGCTCGGGACGCGGGCCGGCATGGTCACGGCGAGCACTGCGTGGCGGGCGGCGTATTCGACCGGCGGATGGCCTTCCACCTCCGAGGCTGTGGAAAACCCGGCCGGAAAATAGACCATTTGGTAGGGCAGATCGGTGGTCAGCTCGAGCGTGCGGCCGAAATAGGCCTTGCCGGCCGCGTCGTGATAGACAAGCGAAGTGCACATCTGCGCCGTACCCCGATTCCCTGTGTGCCGCCGCCCGCCGGCCGTGCCGCGGGACGGCTCTCGGCCACGGCGATCGATGAATTTCCGCCGCCACTGCGATCACCGCGACATTAGCCTGCCCGGCCGAATAAAAATACAAGCAAAGCCAGCGGCAGCAAGACTGCTTGAGTTGCGAAATCGAATGCGCGGATATGCGATTTCTATCGCAATAGACCCGACGGCAAGCCGGAATTATCCCGTTTGGGAACTGCTGTCGCGGAAGAACGGGAAAAGCCCGCCGTCCTTTCGGCCCTGGGGTTTGAATCCCCTGGAGCGCCTGTTAGAAAGTTCTGAATGCTGTGAGGGCGGGCGGCTGCGACAATCGGTTGTATTCGGCTCCGCCGCACCGTTCGGGGCTGCGTCGCATGGGACATTTCCTGGCGCCATACGGGATCGCGAACGGGATCGCGCGGCGGCCGCGCTCCGTTGCGACCACGCGCCTCGCCGTGTGGCGGGGTCGCGCGGCGCGGGTGGGGCTGCTCGCGGGCGCCGGGCTGATCCCGGGCTGCGTGCCCGCCGGGGCGCCGTCTTTGCCCTTCTTCGGCGCCTATTTCCCGTCCTGGCTCGCCTGCGCGCTGATCGGCATCCTTGGCGCGGTGGCGCTGCGCTTCGCCTTCATCCGCGCCGGCATCGACGACGCCATGCCGGCGCGCCTGCCGGTCTATGTGAGCATCGCGGCGGCCATCGGCTTCCTCGCCTCCATCATCGCCTTCGGACGCTGACATGGCGGACGACGCGCACGCCCCCTCCAAGCGTCGGCTGGCCATCCTGGTCGGCATCGCCGCGGTCGCGGCGGCGGTGATCTTCGGCTGGCGCTACCTGCGCACCGCCGAACTGAACCCGCTCTCCCAGGACGCCGTGCTCACCGCGGACGTGGTCAACATCTCCGCCGCCGTGCCCGGCCGCGTCGCCGCCTTCGGCGTGCGCGAGAACGATGCGGTGCGCAAGGGCGAACTGCTGCTGGCGCTCGATCCTGTGCCCTACCGCCTGCAACTCGCGCAGGTGGCGGCGGACCTCAAGATCGCCGAGGCGGCCTATGCCGACCGCCAGCGCAGCCTGACGGCCGCGCGCTCCAACGCGGTCGTCGCCCGCGAGCAGGTGGGCCGCGCCCGCTCCAACCTGGAGCTTGCGACGCAGACCCTCGCCCGGCTGGAGGCCATGCGGCCCAAGGGCTATGTGAGCGCCCAGCAGGTGGACGACGCCGCCACCGCCAAGCGCGATGCCGAGATCAGCCTGAAGCAGGCGCTGGAGCAGGAAACCGCGGCCGAGGCGCTGGTGAGCGACGCAGCGGCGGCCGTGCCGCCGTCGAGGCG
>NZ_JBNFNU010000334.1:0-4688 GCF_057364445.1 Xanthobacter sp. BG11Y11_SDJG | reverse complement strand
CGGCCTCGCCCCGCGACGGCGCCCGCGGCCCTTGCGCGCCCCTTGCGGCACGCCACTTGCCAGGGCGCCGCGCCGGCCTATAGTCCGCGCCGATTTTGCTCCCAACAGCCGAGAGACGAGATGGCGCGTGACGTGAAGAAGGTGGTGCTGGCCTATTCCGGCGGGCTCGACACCTCGGTGATCCTCAAATGGCTCCAGACCACCTATGGCTGCGAGGTCATCACCTTCACCGCCGACCTCGGCCAGGGCGAGGAGCTGGAGCCGGCGCGCAAGAAGGCGGAGCTGCTCGGCATCAAGAGCGAGAACATCTTCATCGAGGACGTGCGCGAGGAATTCGTCGCCGACTACGTGTTCCCCATGTTCCGCGCCAATGCGGTCTATGAGGGGCTCTATCTGCTCGGCACCTCCATCGCCCGCCCGCTGATCGCCAAGAAGCAGATCGAGATTGCCCGCAAGATGGGCGCCGACGCGGTGGCCCATGGCGCCACCGGCAAGGGCAACGACCAGGTGCGGTTCGAGCTCGCTTATTACGCGCTGGAGCCGGACATCACCGTGATCGCCCCCTGGCGCGAGTGGGACCTCACTTCGCGCACCCGGCTGCTGGAGTTCGCGGAAGCCCACCAGATCCCGATTGCCAAGGACAAGCGCGGCGAGGCCCCGTTCTCGGTGGACGCCAACCTCTTGCACTCCTCCTCCGAGGGCAAGGTGCTGGAGGACCCGGCCGAGGACGCGCCGGACTATGTCTACCAGCGCACCCTCTCGCCCGAGGACGCGCCGGACGAGGCGACGATCATCACCATCGCCTTCGACAAGGGCGACGCGGTGGCGATCGACGGCGAGGCGCTGTCGCCCGCGAGCCTGCTCACCCGCCTCAACGCGCTGGGCAAGGAGAACGGGATCGGCCGGCTCGACCTCGTGGAGAACCGCTTCGTCGGCATGAAGAGCCGCGGCATCTACGAGACCCCCGGCGGCGCCATCCTGCTGGCGGCGCATCGCGGCATCGAGAGCATCACGCTCGACCGCGGCGCGGCGCACCTCAAGGACGAGCTGATGCCGCGCTATGCGGAGCTGATCTATAACGGCTTCTGGTTCTCGCCCGAGCGCGAGATGCTGCAGGCGGCCATCGATCACTCCCAGGCCTATGTGACCGGCGAGGTGACGGTGAAGCTCTACAAGGGCAACGCCACCGTCATCGGCCGCAAGAGCCCCTATTCGCTCTACAACCAGGAGCTGGTCACGTTCGAGGAAGGCGCCGTCGCCTACGACCATCGCGACGCGGCCGGCTTCATCCGGCTCAACGCCCTGCGCCTGCGCACGCTGGGGGCGCGCGCCGCAAGATCTCCGAATAGGCGGCGGCGCAGCCGCCCGTCCGAAGGGGGCGGTCCCGCGGAAAAGATGAGGCCCCGGCGCTCGCGCGCCGGGGCCTTTCTCGTTCCCCTCTTATTGAACACAAGCGGGGCGGCCGGAGCCGCCCCGGAAACCTTGAGGCAAGCGGGAGACCGGGGCCGCCCCGCAAGACCTCACGAGTGGTAGGCGCGCTCGCCGTGCTCGTTGATGTCGAGGCCCTCGCGCTCCACGTCCGCGGACGGGCGCAGGCCCACCACGATGTTGAGCACGAAGAAGATGATGGCGGAGACCACGCCCGACCACACCACGGTGATGATGGTCGCCTGGCCCTGGATCAGGACCTGCTTGACCATCTCGTAGTCGGCCACGCCGCCGCCGCCGAGCGCCGGGGACACCAGGATGCCGGTGCCGATGGCGCCGATGATGCCGCCGACGCCGTGGACGCCGAACACGTCCAGGCTGTCGTCATAGCCGAGCGCGTTCTTCACGGTGGTGCAGAAGAAGAAGCACACCACCGCGGCGATGATGCCGAGCACGATCGCACCCATGGGGCCGGAGGCGCCGCAGGCCGGGGTGATGGCCACGAGGCCGGCCACCGCGCCCGACGCGCCGCCGAGCATGGAGGGCGCGCCCTTCACCAGCCACTCGATCACCAGCCAGCCGACGATGGCGCCGGCGGTGGCGAGGAAGGTGTTCATCATCACCAGCGTGGCAAGGCCGTTGGCCTCGAGGTTCGAGCCCACGTTGAAGCCGAACCAGCCGACCCACAGCAGCGAGGCGCCGATCATGGTGAAGGGCAGCGAGTGGGGCGGGAGCTGCTCCTTGCCGTAGCCGATGCGCTTGCCGACGATGAGGCAGCCCACCAGGCCGGCAATGCCGGCATTGATGTGCACCACCGTGCCGCCCGCGAAGTCCAGCGCGCCGAGGGTGAACAGGTAGCCCTCGGAGAACCACACCATGTGGGCGATCGGGAAGTACACGAAGGTGCCCCACAGGACCGCGAACAGGATCACCGCCGGGAACTTGATGCGCTCGGGGAACGCGCCGACCGCGAGGGCCGGGGTGATCGCCGCGAAGGTCATCTGGAAGGCGATGAAGGCGAACTCGGGAATCTGCACGCCCTTGGTGAAGGTGTCGGCCAGGCTCTCGACCGTCACGCCGGCGAGGAAGGCCTTCTCGAAGCCGCCGATGAAGGCGTTGCCCGAGGTGAAGGCGAGCGAGTAGCCGTACAGCACCCACACCAGCATCATCACCGCGGTGATGGTGAGCACCTGCATCAGCACGGACAGCATGTTCTTGGCGCGCACGAGGCCGCCATAGAACAGGGCGAGGCCGGGAACGGTCATGAGCAGGACGAGGACGGTGGACGTCATCATCCACGCCACGTCGCCCTTGTTCACGGTCGAGACCGCCTCGGCCGCCGGCGCCGCGGCGGGCGCCGCCTCCGGCGTCTGGGCCAGGGCTGGCAGGGCGATCGCCGCTGCCGCCAGAAGCGCGGGCAGCCCCGCGCGGGTCCACGTCTTGAACGTCATGGAAGAAAGCTCCGTGAAATGAGGATGGCTCAAAGGGCGTCGGCGTCGGTCTCGCCGGTGCGGATGCGCACGGCGTGATCGATCGGGAAGACGAAAATCTTGCCGTCGCCGATCTGTCCGGTCTTGGCGGAGGCGGTGATCGCCTCGACCACCTTGGCGACCTGGTCGGCCGCAACCGCCACCTCGACCTTGAGCTTCGGCAGGAAGCTCACGGCGTATTCGGCGCCGCGATAGATCTCGGTGTGGCCCTTCTGACGCCCGTAACCCTTCACCTCGGTCACGGTCAGTCCGTGGACGCCGATACCGGTGAGGGCATCGCGCACCTCCTCCAGCTTGAATGGCTTGATGATGGCCATGACGATCTTCATGGATCGGTCCCTGTCCCCTGATGACCGCCGCGGCCGTTCGACCGGGCGATGTGTTTCTCGCGGCTTGGCCGTGCGGGTCGGGGCGATCCACGCCGCGGCCCAAGCCTGCGCCAGGGGGAATCAAGGACCGTGCCAATCGGGCCGAAGGGGCGCTCTGGCTGCTTATTTTCTCGCCATGGCCCATTGGCGAGTCATCGGCGCCCCATCCTTGCCGCTTTTCATGCCTGTTTTTAGGCGTTACGCCCATCACGCGCTCACATCGCGCGCTCACGGCGCGCCGTCCGGGGGATGGCTCAGGGCGCGCGCGGCGCGACCGGCCGCATCAATCCTTCCTGGGCAGAGGAGGCCACCAGCACGCCGTCGCGGGTGAAGAGCTGGCCGCGGCAGAAGCCGCGCGCCCCGGTCGCCATCGGGCTTTCCTGGCTGTAGAGCAGCCACTCGTCGGCGCGGAACGGCTGGTGCAGCCACAGCGCGTGGTCGAGGCTGGCGCATTGCAGATCGGCATCGAACACGCTGCGTCCGTGTGGCACCAGCGCCGCCTGCAGCAGCGACAGATCCGAGGCGTAAGCGAGCACCGCCTGATGCGTGGGCAGGTCGTCCGGCAGGCGCCCGCGCGCGCGCAGCCACAGGCTGGCCCTGGCATCGGGGGAATGGGAGGCATAGGAGCCGTCGAGGATGATCGGCTTCACCTCCAGCGGGCGCAGCGCCATCCAGTCGCGCAGGGAGGCGGCCGGAAAGCGCTTCAGGAGCCGCTCGCGCCACACCTCGTCGGGCGGCAGGTCCTCGGGCATCGGCACGTGCGGCATCTTCGCCTGGTGCGTCAGGCCCTCTTCGACGATCTGGAACGAGGCGGACATGAAGAAGATCGCCCGCCCGTGCTGGATCGCCACCACCCGCCGCGTGGTGAAGGACTTGCCGTCGCGGATGCGCTCGACGTCGTAGACGATGGGGATTGAGGGGTCGCCGCCGAGCAGGAAGTAGCCGTGCAGCGAGTGCACCACCCGCGCCGGGTCCACGGTGCGCCGCGCCGCCACCAGCGCCTGGGCGATCACCTGGCCGCCGAACACCCGCCCGCCGCCGGGGGAACCGCTGCGACCCCGGAACAGGTTGATCTCCAACTGTTCGAGGTCGAGGATGCCGAGCAGGGCATCGACGTCGGACTGCCGGTCGCCGGAAGGCGTCTGCGCGGCGGGCGTATCGGCGGGAGAGGGCTCGGTCATGGCGCGCTCGATGGGGCCGCGCCGGGCGCGGCGGGCCTCGGACGAAAAACGCCACGGCGCGGCCGTCCGCGTCAAGTCGCTTCCCCATTCGGCAGTCACGGCCGGGGGCGGGCAGAAGGAGAAGGGCATCATGATCGGCACCGGCACCCTGGGCGCCGCCGCCGCCGGCGGCATCGAACCGGTTCTGTCGGCCCAGCCCGCCGCGGACGTCGCCATCGTCG
>NZ_JBNFNU010000333.1:0-4740 GCF_057364445.1 Xanthobacter sp. BG11Y11_SDJG | reverse complement strand
TGTTCCCCGATGGCCGCTCGAGGCGGCCGCTGAATGCGGTGCGGATGCGCCTGTCGGGCGGCGCGTCCGACGGCGTGCTGGAACTCGCCGGCAAGGCCGCGGCTCCGGGCGACTGGGTCGAGGCCGGGCCGCGCGATCTGCGCCGGCTGGTGCTGCGGGCGGGGACGCTGCGCTCGCTCGGCAACTACATCGCCTATTTCAGCAACCCGGCGCTCACGGATTCCATCGTCAACAGCCTCGTGGTCTCGCTCTCCACCACGCTCATCACGGTCCTGCTCGCCTTCGGCTTCGCCTATGCGCTCCAGCGCACCTGCATGCCGCTGAAAGGCCTGTTCCGCACCATCGCCATGGTGCCGATCCTGGTGCCCTCGCTGCTCGCCGGCCTGTCGCTGGTCTATCTGTTCGGCAATCAGGGGCTCCTGAAGGACCTGATGATGGGCGCGTCGATCTACGGCGCGCCGGGCATCGTCGCGGGCTGCGTTTTCTTCACCTTCCCCCACGCCTTCCTCATCATCGCCACCGCGCTCGCCATCTCCGACGCGCGGCTGTTCGAGGCGGCGCGGGCGCTGCGCACCTCGCCGACCCGCACCTTCTTCAACGTGACGCTGCCGGGCGCCCGCTACGGCATCATCTCCGCCGCCTTCGTGGTGTTCACGCTCACCATCACCGAGTTCGGCGTGCCGAAGGTGGTGGGCGGCGACTTCAACGTGCTCGCGGTGGACATCTACAAGCAGGTGGTGGGCCAGCAGAACTTCGCCATGGGGGCGGTGGTCTCGGTGATCCTTCTGGTGCCGGCGGTGATCGCCTTCTTCGTCGACCGCATGGTGACGGCGAAGCAGGTGGCGCTGCTCACCGCCCGCGCCGTGCCCTACATGCCGTCACGCAACCTCATGCTCGATGCCGGCGCCTTCCTGTTCTGCTGCCTGGTGGCGGGTCTCCTGATGCTGGTGCTGGGCGTGGCGCAGTATGCCTCCCTGGTGAAGTTCTGGCCCTACAACCTTTCGCTCTCGTTCGCCCATTTCGCCTTCGAGGGCGTCGACGGCGGCGGCTGGGAATCCTATTTCAACTCCCTGCGCATGTCCTTCTACGTGGCGGTGATCGGCACGGCGGTGGTGTTCGTCGGCGCCTATCTGGTCGAGAAGGGCCGGGGCTTCGCCGCGGCGCGCGCGGGCCTGCACTTCCTCGCCATGATGCCCATGGCCATTCCCGGACTGGTGCTGGGCCTGTCCTACATCTTCTTCTTCAACGACCGGGCGAACCCGCTCAACGTCGTCTACGGCACCATGGCGATCCTGGTGATCTCCTCCATCACCCATTTCTACACCGTCTCCCACCTCACGGCGCTGACCGCGCTGAAGGCCATGGACAAGGAGTTCGAGGCGGTGGCCGCCTCGCTCAAGCAGCCGGTGACGCGCGTGTTCAGCCGCGTGACGCTGCCGGTGTGCCTGCCCACGGCGCTCGACATCGCCGCCTATTATTTCGTGAATGCCATGACCACGGTCTCGGCGGTGGTCTTCCTCTACGCCCCCACCACCACGCTCGCGGCGGTGGCGGCGCTGAACATGGACGATGCGGGCCAGATCCAGGGCGCCGCCGCCATGTGCATGCTGATCTTCTACACCAATCTCGGCGCCCGCCTCGTGCACGCGCTCCTTTCGCGCGGCCTCTCGCGCACCCAGGCCTGGCGCATCCGATGAGCACGACGTTCGACCTCGCGGTGGTGGGCGCCGGCATCGTCGGCCTCGCGCACGCGCTGTCCGGCCTCCGGCGCGGCCTGTCGGTGGTGGTGATCGACCGCGAGGCCGAGGCCGTGGGCGCCTCGGTGCGCAATTTCGGCTTCGTCACCGTCACCGGGCAGCAGCGCGGCGAATGCTGGCGCCGCGCCATGCGCTCGCGCGACATCTGGGAAGAGGTCGCGCCCGACGCCGGCATCCGCGTCGAGCACGAGGGCCTTCTGGTGGTGGCCCAGCGGCCCGAGGCCATGGCGGTGCTGGAGGCCTTCCGCCTCACCGAGATGGGGGAAGACTGCCACCTGCTCACCGCTGAAGAGGCCATGCGCTCCTACGGCGCCGCGCTGGCGGACCGGCCCTTCGCCGGCGCGCTCTACAGCCCGCACGAGCGGCGGGTGGAGAGCCGGCAGGCGGTGCCCCTGCTCGCCGCCTGGCTGGAGGAGAAGGGCGTCTCGTTCCGCCGCCGCTCGCTGGTCAAGGCGGTGGAGGATGGCGTCGTCGCCACCACCGACGGCGACATCCGCGCCCGCCACATCGTCGTCTGCCCCGGCGACGAACTGCTGACCCTCTACCCCGACGTGATCGCGCGGCTCGGTATCACCCGCTGCCGGCTCCACATGCTGAAGGTGACGCCGCCCGAAGGCTTCCGCCTGCCCTGCGCGGTCATGAGCGATCTCTCGCTGGTGCGCTATCTCGGCTACAGCGAGCTGCCCGAGGCCGCGGCCCTTGCGGATCGCCTCCAGGCGGAGCAGCCGCAGGCGCTGGAGAACGGCATCCACCTGATCGCCGTGCAGGGGGCGGACGGCGGCCTGATCGTCGGCGACAGCCACCATTACGGATTTTCGCCTGCGCCGTTCTCGCGCGAGGCGGTGGACGACATCATCCTCGGCGAGCTGGACCGGGTGCTCGCGGTGCCGGGCGCGCGCGTCGCCGAGCGCTGGAGCGGCACCTATGCTTCGCTGCCCGACCGTCTGATGGTACGGGAGGCGCCGGCCGCCGATACCCGCCTTGTCATCGTCACCTCCGGCACCGGGGCGTCCACCGCCTTCGCCATCGCCGAGGAGACGCTCGAAGAGTTTTCCGGAGCGTGAAAGCATGACCTACGAGAACATTTCCGCCGTCGTCTTCGACTGGGCGGGCACCATGATCGACCACGGCTCGAAGGCGCCGATGGGCGTGTTCCAGCGCGCGTTCGCACAGTTCGGCATCGACCTGTCGGTCGAGGAGGCGCGCGGCCCCATGGGCATGGCGAAGCGCGACCACATCGCCGCTCTGATGGCGCTGCCGCGCGTCGCCGCCGCCTGGACGGACAAGCACGGCCACGCCCCGGGCGAAGCCGACATCGACAAGGTCTACGAGGTGTTCGTGCCCATGAACGTCGCGGTGGCGGCGGACTATGCGGGCCTGATCGAGGGCGTCGCCGGCGTGGTCGCGCGCCTCAAGGCGGCGGGCCTCAAGATCGGCTCCACCACCGGCTATACCCGCGAGATCATGGCCCCCATCCTGCCGCTCGCCGCCGCGCAGGGCTATGCGCCCGACAGCATGGTGTGCGCCGGCGACCTCTCCGCCGGGCGGCCCTCCCCGCTGATGCTCTACAAGACGCTGATCGATCTCGGCGTGTGGCCGGCGGCGCGGGTGGTCAAGGTGGACGACACCGAGGTCGGCATCGCCGAAGGCCTGAACGCCGGCTGCTGGACCGTGGGCATCGCGCTCACCGGCAACCTGTTCGGGCTCGACCCGGCGGAGACCGAGGCGCTCTCGCCGGAGGAGTTCGAGGCACGCCGCGCCGCCGCTTACGCGTCCCTGGTGCGCTCGGGCGCCCATTTCGTCATCGACAGCGTCGCCGACCTCGAAGAGGTTCTGGACGAGATCGAGGGCGCCCTCGCCCGCGGCGAGCAGCCTTGAGCACGGCGGCCGGCGGCGCCGGCGCGCCAGCGAGGGGAGCGTCAACACCTCGCCTCTGCGCGCCGCCTGGGACGCCCGCCACGACGAGGACACGCGCGCGCTGCTGGCGCGCGACGCGGACGTGTTCCTGCACCAGTCGCTCTCCACCCCGTGCCTCGACGCCATCGTCGGCGCCGAGGGGGCCTACCTCGTGACGGCGGACGGCCGGCGCATCCTCGATTTCCACGGCAACAGCGTGCACCAGCTTGGCCACGGCCATCCCGCCGTGGTGGAGGCGATCCGCGCGCAGCTGGAGCGCCTGCCCTTCTGCCCGCGCCGCTTCACCTGCGCGGAGGCGGTGGCGTTCGCGGAGAAGCTGGTTGAGCTCGCCGGCCCGCCGTTCGGCAAGGTGCTGCTCGTGCCCTCGGGCTCGGCGGCCATCGGCGTGGCGCTGAAGCTCGCCCGGCTCGCCACCGGCCGCCACAAGACGCTGTCCATGTGGGACGCCTTCCACGGCGCCAATCTCGACGCCATCTCGGTGGGCGGGGAGGCGCTGTTCCGCAAGGATGTGGGGCCGCTCCTGCCGGGCACGGAGCACGTGCCGCCGCCCGGCCTCGCGCGCCGCTTCTTCGGCGACGACGACAAGGCCACGGATCGCCTCGCGGACTATATCGACTACGTGCTGGAGGTTCAGGGCGACGTGGCGGCGCTGATCGCCGAGCCGGTGCGCTGGACCACGGTGGAGCCGCCGCCGCCCGGCTTCTGGGCCAGGGTGCGGGAGAGCTGCACCCGCCATGGCGCGCTGCTGGTGTTCGACGAGATTCCCTCTGCGCTGGGGCGCTGCGGCTCGTTCTACGTGTTCGAGCAGATGGGCTGCGTGCCGGACATGGTGGCGCTCGGCAAGGGGCTCGGCGGGGGCATCGTGCCCCAGGCGGCCCTGGTGGTGCGCGACGGCCTCGATGTGGCGCCGCATCTGGCGCTCGGCCACTACACCCACGAGAAGAGCCCGCTCGGCAGCGCCGTGGGCCTTGCCGCCATCGGCGTGATCGAAGCGGAGGGCCTGGTCGCCCGCGCCGCGCGCTGGGCGAGACCGGTGGCGCGGCGCTCGAAGCCATGGCGCGCGCCG
>NZ_JBNFNU010000332.1:0-4769 GCF_057364445.1 Xanthobacter sp. BG11Y11_SDJG | reverse complement strand
CGGCGATCGGCTTCGATCGCGCCGCGGGCGTGGCGCCATGTCGGGGAGGCCGCGCCGTCAGGCCTTCGGCGCGGTCTCCGCGAAGCGGAGGAGGCGGCTGCGAAGGCTCCTGGAAGGCGACGAGGCGCGGATGGTCCCCGCGCCACTCGCCGCCGAAGCGGAAGTCGAGGAAGCCCAGGGCGCAGGCCAGAGCGAGGGTGCCGTTGTTCACCTCCGAGGCAGGCGGCGCGAGCTTCTCCAGGGCGTCCACGGCACGCGCCATCTTGCCCTTCTGATAGTCGAGCCAGCGCGGCTCATGCCGCTCCTCGGGGCGGAAGCGGCTCTCATAGAGCACCAGCACACCCGCATCCATGAGCCCGTCGGCCAGCGCCTCCAGGCGCATGGCGTCGAGCCGCGCCTTGGGGTCGGACGGGATGATCCGCCCGCCGCCGGCCACATGGTCGAGATAGGCCAGGATCACGCGGCTGTCGAAATAGGTCTCGCCGTCGTCGGCGATCAGGGTCGGGATCTTGCCGAGCGGGTTCTCGATCCTCAGGCTGTCGGCGCTGTCGGCGGTGTCCGCCATGCGTTCCTCGAGCGGGATCTGCAGGATTGCGGCGGCGAGGCGGACCTTGCGGGCGAAGGGCGACGTGGGGGACAGACGCAGCAGCATCGGTAGGCGCTTCCTGTCATTCGTTGGCGGCCGGCGGAACGCCGGGAGGGCCGGCGCAGCATAAGGGGATCGCGCGCCGCCTGCTACCGCTGTTCGCGCCTTTCGCGCGCAGCCTCAGGGAAGGGAGATGACGGTGACGTTGACCGTGCGGGTGCGCTCGGCGTTCACGTTTCCGGCCTTGCCCCGCGTCACTTCCTCCGTGCGGGCGGCGCGGGCGATGCCGTTCTTCACCTCGACCGTGCGGGTCTTGGTGACCGCAAGCTTGATCTCGGGCAATGCGGCGCGGATGTCGGCGCCGCTCGGCCCGGCGGCCGGTGAGAGGCGTTCGGTAAGGGCGGCTACGGCGGCCTTCACCGATGCTTCGTCGAAGGTCTCGGTCTCCACCACCGCGTAGGCCGCAGGCTGGGGGTCGGGTCCCAGCCGCGTCACCTTGAGGCTGGAGATGGTGCCGCCGAAGGGGCTCGGCAGGTCGCTCTTGGCGCTGCGCTCAACGCCCGGCTGGAGGGTGGTGTTCTGCGCGCTCGACAGCAGCGGCAGAGGATCGAGGAAGGCTTCCACGGCGTCCGGACCGGTGGCGGCGAGCAAATGCTCGAAGACTTCGTTCAGCAATTGGGTGAGCTGCGGGTTGCCGCGGTAGGGAATGAGGAAGCGGGAACTGAGCCCGCGCAGGGAATTGCGGACCGCCTCCTCGTTCTCCACCCGCAGCGGCCGGCCGGCGGCATCGGTGACGGCGCGCACGATGACGCCGCGCAGCGCCTCGACCGCGCCGCGCGCCACCATGACCGAAGGGGCATTTCCGGTCACGCCGGCATCCATCAGCATGTAGGAGATGCGGTAGCCATCGCCCTCACGGGACACATATCTGAGGTCGAACTTGTAGGTGATGGTGCGCGTGGTGGAGCGGGCGGCGTCGATGGTGTTGTCCTCCACCACCACGAGCCAGCGGCTGCCGAGTTCAGGCGCGAATGGCGCGGGTGCCCAGGCTGCCGCCGCGGGACCGGCCAAGGCCATGGCGAGCCCGCAGGCGAGAAGCGAAATCCGCAGCCACGCCACTGCCCTCATGTGCGTTCCCTTTCACTGTTCGCCGGTGAGCCAGGATACCCGCACCCGCCCCTTCCCGTCCCGTGAAATGATCGGCGCCAGCGCGTTGAGCACGGTGCGCAGGTCGTCCGCCAGCGTGAACGGCGGGTTGAGAATGATCTGCCCGGAGCCCGACAGCGTGTCGAGCCGCCGCACCTCGGCGAAGTCGACCTCCACCTTCAGCGTCTTCGGCAGCCGTGCCTGCGCCACCTCGCGGCGGAAGGCATCCACCGCCTTCAGGTCCTTGATGGGGTACCACAGCATGACGATGCCGGTGGCGAAGCGCCGGTGGGCGGCGGCGAGGCCCTCCGCCAGCCTCTGAAACTCGCCCGGCTCCTCGAACGGCGGGTCCACCAGCACCAGGCCGCGCCGCTCGCGCGGCGGCAGGTGGGCGGTGATCGCCTGCCAGCCATCCTGCGGCAGGATCTTGGCGCGCGGGTCCGCGCCTACGCGCTTTTCGAGCTTTGCCCGTTCCTCGCGGTTGGTCTCGCAGAACAGGAATCGGTCCTGCGGCCGCCCCAGCGCCAGAGCGAGCGCCGGCGAGCCGGGATAGCGGCGGCTGCCGTCCGCCCGGAGCGCGCGCACCGCGTCGAGATAGGGCGCGAGCAGGGCGGCGGCGCGCGCGGGCAGATCGGCGGCGAGCACCTTCTCGATGCCGTCCTCCGCCTCCTTGGTGCGCTGGGCGTTGGCGCCGCCGAGATCGTAGAGGCCGGCACCCGCATGGGTGTCGAGTACCCGGTAGGGCGCATCCTTGCGGTTGAGATAGGACAGGATCAGGGCCAGCGCGGCGTGCTTCACCACATCGGCGCCGTTGCCGGCATGGAAGGCGTGCTGATAGTTCATCGTCGCGCCGGGCTCAGCCGCCGCGCACCGGCGGCATCACCACCTTGTTCAGGCGGCAGGCGCGCCGGTCGACCTCGGGGCAGGCCATGAAGGCGAGATCGCGGCCCATGCAGATCCGCACCTCGCGCAGGCGGCGGCTGTCGCAGTCCACCGAGATCATGTCCGGCGCGAGGCCCGGATTGGCGGCGCGGAAGGCGGCCTCCACCTCCTGCGGCGCCACCATGCGATAGGTGTTGAGCCCCTGGAACTCGGCCGGGATTGCCACCTTGGCCTTGGCGCGCCGCACCAGGTCGAAATAGCCCTGCGCGCCGAGGCCGGAACAGGTGCCGTGCTTGCGCCACTGGTGCAGCACGAGGCCGCGGCTCGGCATCACCTCGGTCATGGCGCGCAAGAGGTCGTTGGGCACGAACGGGGCGGGGCGCACGCAATATTGCGGGAAGCCGCGCGCATATTGTGGCCACAAACCATGCACCACGAAGGCGAACGGCCGGGCGCGGGAGCATTGGGGCTCGCGGTCCGCCTCGGCGCCCTGGTCCTCGCACCAGGTGGGCGACCAGGACAAAGAGAGCACATAGAAGTCGAACCGGCCCGGAACGTCCTGCTGGGCCGAGGCTCCCGCCGGCGCGAGGCCGGCGAGGAGCAGCGCGCCGAGGAGCGCCGCGGCGAGGCGGCGCACGCCCTCATGGCTCACGGCGCGCCATCTTGCAGGAGGGCGCGTAGGCGTAGTTGCGGTCGAGGCCGACGATGCACCATTCCACGCCCCAGGAGGCGCCGATGAAGCCGCCATCCTCGATGATGGAGTAGTAGATGGCGCGGTGCTTGTTGTCGGAGGTGAAGACGCGGGCGCTGCAATAGCGGCGCGGCTGGTATTCCGGGCCCCAGGGGCGGAAGGCGATCTCGCTGATCTTGTCCAGCCCGGTGATGGCGAGGTTCGAGTTCCAGTACATGCGCTCGGTCTCGGAGAAGCGCATGGCGATCAGGTTCAACGCCTCCCGCTCGTCGCAGGCGGGCACGATGCCGCTGTAATTGGGCCCGGAGAGCCAGAAATTCTTCTCCAGCAGGCTCGCGGCGCGCGCGTGCGGCGCGGCGACGGCGAGCAAAGCCAGCACCGCGAAGGCGGCGGCCATCATGCCAACGAGGCCCCGGCGGCGCATGCCCGCGGTCGCCGGAACTGAACCGCGCACCCGATCGGCCATTGATCCTCTCCACCCGTATGGCGGGAGCGCGCCCACGCGCGGCATCCCTTCGTCCTGAAGGCGCGCCACGGCGCGCCAACGCCAATGGGGCGCCCGCACGCACCCCGCTCCCGGCCGGACGATGGGGCGGGCGGTCCGCCGTCCGTCGAAGACGCAGGCGGGACACACCGGGGGAGAAAAGCGCGCGCGATTCAGACCGGCGTGCCGCGCCGTCGCCCGAATGCCCGTCCATGAGGCATGATGGCGCCGCCGCCGCCGGCCGGTGCGGGCACTGACGCAGGGAGACCGCCATGACCTCGTTCCGCTCCGCCCCCGACGGCCGCCGCTCCGAGGCCGCGGCCCGGCCGCTGCCGCGCTTCTCCTCGGGCCGCGAGGCGGCGCTGGAACTGCGGCCCGACCATCCGGTCTATTGCTTCCGGCCCTCGGTGCTCGCCGCCGATGCCCGCGCCTTTCTCGACGCCTTTCCCGGCCGCACCGCCTATGCGGTGAAGACCAATGACGAGCCCATGGTGCTGGAGACGCTGGCCCGCGCCGGCGTCACCGCCTTCGACGTGGCGAGCCCGCACGAATTTGGCGCCGTGCGCGCGGTCGCGCCCGAGGCCGAGCTGCTCTACATGCACCCGGTGAAGGCGCAGGCGGACATCCGCCTTGCTCTGGAGCACTACCGCATCCGCGTCACCGCCCTCGACCACGAGGACGAGGTGGCGAAGATCGTGCGCATCGTGCGCGCTCTCGACCTCGACCCTGAGGACCTGACCTTGTTCGTGCGCATCGCCTCCAAGGGCGAGGCGGCGTACGAGCTGTCGAAGAAGTTCGGCGCCGCGCCGGGGCACGCGGCCGAGCTGCTGCAGCGCATCGACGGCCTCGGCATCAAGTGCGGCATCTGCTTCCACGTGGGCAGCCAGGTGGAGGACGCGGCGACCTACGAACGCGCGGTCGCCACCGCCGCCGAGGTGGCGCGAGGCGGCGCGCGTGCCGATCGCCGCGCTCGACGTGGG
>NZ_JBNFNU010000331.1:0-4776 GCF_057364445.1 Xanthobacter sp. BG11Y11_SDJG | reverse complement strand
AGCGGACCAGAGCGAGCGATGATTCCGCCCGGAGGCCTTGCGGGAGGAGGGGGGCGGGCGAGCGGTTCCCGGCCGACGGCGGCGCCGGACGACGCTGCGCGGCGCGACCGCGTGCAGCTCGGCTTTCCCCCCGTCCGGCGCGCCACGGGTGCAGATCGGCAAGCGCATCCTCTTTCCGCGTCCGCGCGGGCGGTCACCCGATCAATTCTGATTCAATTTCCGCGGCCTGCGCTCTAAGTTCGGCGCCCCACCCACCGGCCCGCCCGCGCCGCCGCGCGCCCCGAGAAGGTCCGCCATGCTCCACTTCGCCTCCGACGGTATCGACATCGCCTTCATCGAGGAGGGCGCGGGCGATCCCGTGCTGCTCATCCACGGCTTCGGTTCCACCAAGGAGATCAACTGGGTCGGCCCGTCCTGGATGCGCACGCTGGTGGAGGCCGGCTACCGCGCCATCGCCTTCGACCATCGCGGCCATGGCGCCTCCGGCAAGGTCTACGATCCCGCGCTGTACGACACCCGGCTGATGGCGGAGGACGCGAAGCGCCTGCTCGACCATCTGGGCATCTCCCGTGCCGATGTCATCGGCTATTCCATGGGCGCGCGGGTGGGGGCGCAGATGGCGCTGCACTTCCCGCAGGAGGTGCGTTCGCTGGTGATGGGCGGGCTCGGCTATCACCTGGTCGAAGGCGTGGGCCTGCCGCAATCCATCGCCGACGCCATGGAGGCGCCGAGCCTCGAGGCTGTCACCGATCCCATGGGCCGCATGTTCCGGTCCTTCGCCGACGCCAACAAGCAGGATCTGAAGGCGCTCGCCGCCTGCATCCGCGGCTCGCGCCAGGTGCTGGCGCCCGAGGAGGTGGCGCGCATCTACCAGCCGGTGCTGGTGGCGGTGGGCACGCGGGACACGGTGGCGGGCGACGCCCACAAGCTCGCGGCGCTGATGCCGGACGCGGTGGCGCTCGACATCCCCAACCGCGACCACAACCCGGCGGTGGGCGACAAGGTGTTCAAGCAGGGGGTGCTCGACTTCCTCGCGCGCAGGCCGTGAGCGGGCAGGGGCGAGGGGCGGGGGCGAGGCGCAAGGGCTCCGGGGCGAGGATTCGAGCGGTTCGCCGCGATGGACCGGGCGCCCCCCGTCATCCCCCCGGGCTTGTCCGGGGGGATCCACGCCGAGGCGAGGCGCGCGCCCGACCGTGAAGCTCCGGCGGGTCGGCTCGGTAGATGCCCCGGACAAGCCGGGGCATGACGGCGGTGAGATGCCAGCCAGCCGGCCGGCCCATGGCCGAGGCCTGCCACCGCGGGGAACCTGCGCACGGCGCCGCGCTTGTGCTAGAAAGAGGGCAAGTCGTTTCATCCGAGGAGGCAGAGATGCCGCAGACCCCCATGCCCGTGCTGCCCGTCGCGTCCGCACCCGAGCCTTCCGGCCCGCGCCTGACCCGCACCGGTACCGAGCGCTGGCACGAGGTGGTGGACCCCGTCTGGGCGCGGCTGCGCAACGAGGCGGAGGAGGCCATGGGGCGCGAGCCGCTCATGGCGAGCTTCCTCACCGGCGCCATCCTGGGCCAGCCGAGCCTGGAGGCGGTGATCGGCGAGCGCATCGCCGCCCGTCTCGACCATCCCGACATCCCCGGCTCCGCCATCCGCGCCGCCTATTTCGAGGCGACGAACGACGACAAGACCATCGCCCAGGCGCTGCGCGCCGACATCATGGCGGTGGTGGACCGCGACCCGGCGGCCACCCGCACGCTGGAGCCGGTGCTCTATTTCAAGGGCTTCCACGCCATCCAGACCCACCGCCTCGCCCACTGGCTGTGGACCCACGGCCAGCAGAACTTCGCGCTCTATCTCCAGAGCCGGGCCTCGGCGGTCTATGCGGTGGACATCCACCCGGCGGTGCCCATGGGGCGCGGCATCTTCTTCGACCATGCCACCGGCATCGTCGTCGGCGCCACCAGCGTGATCGAGGACGACGTGTCGATCCTCCAGGGCGTGACCCTGGGCGGCACCGGCAAGGAGAGCGGCGACCGCCATCCCAAGATCGCCGCGGCGTGCTGATCGGCGCCGCGCGAAGTGCTGGGCAATATCGAGGTGGGCCGCTGCGCCCGCGTGGCCGCGGGGTCCGTGGTGCTGAAGCCGGTGCCGCGCAACACCACGGTGGCCGGCATCCCGGCCAAGGTGGTGGGCGAGGCGGGCTGTGCCGAGCCGGCGCGCTCCATGGACCAGATGTTCGAGGACAACATCTTCGCCGGAGCGGATATCTGAGCGATTTCTGCGCCGCCGCCCTTGAACCGGGCGCGGCGGGCCGCCAAAAAGCGGGTCGGTGCATTCCAGGAGGAAGCGATTTGGACAAGACGGAACTCGAGCGCGTGCAGCGTTACCTGCGGACCCTGTTCGGCAACCCGCAGATCAAGGTGACCGCGCGCCCGAAGAAGAAGGACAGCGCCGAGGTCTATCTCGGCGAGGAGTTCATCGGCGTGCTCTTCAAGGACGAGGAGGACGGCGACCTCTCCTACAACTTCCAGATGGCCATCCTCGACGCCGATTTGGAGTAGGCGCGTCCGGACTGCAGCCGGCGGTGGAGATGCGGGGGCAGGGCGGGCTCGTCCGTCTCCCCAGTCGCTCAATTGTCGGATGGGATGTGCTATCGCGCTGCTTCGGGCACGGTGCGCGGGGACACATCATGGCGCAGCACAACACGAGCCACGAAGCCGGCGACGCGGACCATGGCGGGCATTCCGATGCGGGTCCGGCCAAGTCCGCCCACGATCAATCCACGCTTGGCCATTCCACGCACGGGCATTCCACCGACGGCGATCGTTCCGGGCACGATCACGCGGGCCACAGCCATGCGGTGCCCGCCTCGCTCAGGGCCTTCGCCATCGGCGCATCGCTGAATTTCGGCTTCGTCGTCGTCGAGGCGGTCTTCGGCATCCTGTCCGGATCGCTGGCGCTGGTGGCGGACGCCGGCCATAACCTGTCGGACGTGCTCGGCCTGCTGCTCGCCTGGGGCGCCGCCTGGCTCGCGCGCCGGCCGCCGACGCAGAGGCGCACCTACGGCTACGGGCGCTCCTCGATCCTCGCCGCGCTCGCCAATGCGGTTCTGCTGCTGGTGGGCACCGGCGGCATCCTGTGGGAGGCGGTGTCGCGCCTCGGCGATCCTCAGCCGGTCGCCACCGGCGTCGTCATGGTGGTGGCGCTGGTGGGCATCGGCGTGAACTTCGGCACCGCGCTGCTCTTCATGGCCGACCGCAAGCGCGACCTCAACGTGCGGGGCGCCTTCGTTCACATGGTGGCGGACGCCGCCATCTCGCTCGGCGTGGTGGTCGCCGCGGCGGTGATCGCGCTCACCGGCTGGCTGTGGCTCGACCCTGCGGTGTCCATCGCCATTGCCCTCGCCATCGTCGCCGGCACCTGGGGGCTGCTGCGCGACAGCGTCGACCTCGCCATGGACACGGTGCCGGCCCATGTGGATCCGGCGGCGGTGGAGGCGTTCCTCGCGGCCCAGCCGGGCGTCACGGGCGTCCACGATCTCCACATCTGGGCGCTTTCCACCACCGAGGTGGCGCTGACCGCCCATCTGGTGCGGCCCGGCGCGGGCGCGGACGACGCCCTCCTGACGCAGATCGCGGCCGCGCTGAAGGCGCGCTTCGGCATCGGCCATGCGGCGATCCAGGTGGAGCAGGGCGCCATGGCCTGCGCCCTCGCGCCGCCCGAGGTGGTGTAGCGCGTCCCTCAGGCCGCCTTGACCGGGGCGAGGCCTTCCAGGGCCTCCTTGGCGATGGGCGAGAGGCCCTCGCCGCCATGGGCCACGTGCTCGGCGATCTTGGCGCGCATGCGCGGGTCCCAGAACTTGGCGATGTGGGTGCGGGTCTCCTTCACCGCCTGCTCGTGCTTGAGCTGCGCGAAGGCGGTGGCGATCTGGTTCGCCATGTAGACCAGCTTGTCCTCGGTGCTATGCGACATGGGTTGCCTGCCCCTCGTGCGGCCCGAGCGCGATGCGCTGCGGATGGGTGAAAATCTCGAAGCCGTCGGCGCGCACCACCGCGCAGAGCGTGATGCCGGCCGCCTCGGCGGTGCGGATGGCGAGCGAGGTGGGTGCCGAGACGGCGGCGATGACGCCCACGCCCAGCACGCAGGCCTTCTGCACCATCTCGATGGAGACGCGGCTCGTGAGGAGAAGCAGGCCGCGGCCCGGGTCGAGGCCGAGCCGAGCGGACGCGCCCACCAGCTTGTCGAGCGCGTTGTGGCGCCCCACGTCCTCGGCGAGCGCGATGATGCCGGCACCGGGCTCGAAATAGGCCGCGCCATGCACCGCACGGGTCTCATGGTTGAGGGTCTGCGCCGGCGCCATGGCGGCCATGGCGGCGAGGATCTCCGCGGACCTAAAAGCGCGTCGCGGCGGTCACGTGGGCCGCCGGCTTCACCGCCTCGGCGAGGCTCTCCACCCCGCACAGGCCGCAGCCGGTGGGGCCGGCCAGCGCCCGGCGGCGGGCGGCAAGGCGCGCCATCTTCTGCGGCGCGATCCACATGCGCGCCTCGATGCCCTCCTCCACCACGATCACGTCGAGGCTCTCGATCTCGTCCGCCGCGGCGCGATGCCTTCCGTGAGCGCGAAGCCGAGGGCGAAGTCGGCGATGTCGGTGGGGCTCGCCATCATCACCGCGTGGGTGGTGCCGTTGAAGGTGAGGGCGACCGGCGTCTCCTCCGGCACGGCGCGGGTGCCGTCCGCGACCGCGCCATCGCGCACCTGCGCGCGCGCCACCGCCGTGCCGGCGG
>NZ_JBNFNU010000330.1:0-4811 GCF_057364445.1 Xanthobacter sp. BG11Y11_SDJG | reverse complement strand
CGGCCGGTTGCGGGGGCGCCCCGGCGAGCGTCGCCACCAGCACCGTCAAGAAGGCCGCGCCGGGCTATCGGCTCGACCCCTCCCGCTGCGCCGTCCTGATCCAGGACATGCAGAACGACGTGGTGATGGAAGGCGGCGCCTTCGCCTCCTCCGGCTCGCCGGCCCATTGCCGCCAGCAGAACGCCATCGGCAATGCGGCACGCCTTGCCGAGGCGGCGCGCCGCCGCGGCATTCCCGTGATCCATGTCTGGTTCGTGGTCGAGCCCGGGGCGCCGGGCGTCACCATGAACTGCCCGCTCTTCGAGGGGCTCGCGGACGCCAATGCGCTGGTGCGCGGAAGCTGGGGCGTGGCGCCGGTGCCGGGCCTGGAGGCCAAGGCGGGCGACCATGTGGTGGAGAAGCAGCGCATGAGCGCCTGGGAAGGCTCGCGCCTCGAAACGGTGCTCAAGGCGCTGGGGCGCGACGTGGTGATCGTCACGGGTGCCTGGACCAACATGTCCATCGAGCACACCGCCCGCACCGGCGCCGACAAGGGCTACTTCATGGTGGTGCCGGAGGATGCCTGCTCCACCATGAATGCGGAGTGGCACACGGCCTCGGTCAATTACGCGCTCCAGAACGTGGCCGTGGTCACGGACGTGGACGCGGTCATCGCCGCCACCGGCGGGTGAGGCCTCAGGCGGTGGACACGGCGTCGCTGCGCCACGCCGACCCCTCGTCCTGCGACCGGCCGGCGGCCTCCAGCGCGCCGCCGCTGAACTCCTCCACCAGCATCTCGGCGGCCGGCGAGAGCGTGCGGTCGCGCCGCCGCACCAGGAAATAGGGATCGCTGCGGGTGCGCAGGCGCAGCGGCAGGATGCTCACCATCCCCGCGCGCCGGAAGAAATCGGCCACGTCGGTCGCCATCAGCGCCAGCATCCGGGCGTTGCGGCCGATCAGCGACAGCGTGACGAAGGCGACGTGGTCTCCACCACCCCGCGCGGAAACGGCAGGCCATGGTCGTGAAACTCGCGCTCCAGATAGCGGTGCATGGGCATGTTGGCCGAGAAGGCGACCCAGGGCGAGGACGCGAGATCCACCAGCGACAATGCCCGCGCGCGGACAAAGGGGTTGTCCACGTGGCCCACCACCGCAAGTTCCTCCTCGCGCACCGGAACCGCGTCATAGGCGTCGCTGCGATGGCTGATGCTGGTGCGGCACACCGCGAGGTCGAGCCGCCCGTCGTCCAAGAGCTGCAGCAGGCGCTCGCTGGTGTCCTCGACGATCTTCACGGACATGGTGGGCTGCTTGGCCTGGAGTCGCGCGATGATCTGCGTGGTGGACGGCACGGCGCCCATGATCAGGCCGATGGCCACACGGCCGCCATGGCCTTCCAGGATGCCGGCCATGTCCTCGCGCAGGTGCCCGAGGTCGGTATAGATGAGGCGCGCATAGCGGATCACGCAATGGCCGAGCTCGTTCGGCTCCAGGCCGCGATTGGTGCGCAGGAAGAGCTGCGCGCCCAGCGCCTCCTCGATCTCCTGCAAGGCCTTGGTGGCGCCCGGCTGGCTCAGAGCCACCTGCTTCGCCGCCCGCAGGATCGAGCCTTCGTCGTCGATCGCCACCAGCAGGCGGATGTGCTTGAGACGCAGGCGGGCGGCGATGGAGCTGAGCGAGGGCAACATTCGCTATAGCCTTTTGTTATATCGCTATCAGCACCCGTCATTTTGCAGAGGGTAGACATTTGCCTATCGTCCACAATGAGCGAGATACTGCGCTGCATATCGGCGTATTGCAAATAAAAATGATATAAGTTCCGATATATATAAGGAAACATAGCCGCTCTGGAGGAATTGGGATGCTGCATTGCGGCGTCGCTCGCCATTCTTTCTGCCATTGCGCCGTTCAAGTCAAAACTGGCCCCTGAATGGGTCCGGCAACAAAGAATTCGCCGGGGAGGCACATGCAGAAGTTCGCCAATCTGCCGTTCAAGCTCATCGAGATCCTGCTCGTGGTCGGCATTGCCGCCATGAGCCTCATGGTGTTCACGAACGTCGTCCTGCGCTACGCCTTCAGTTCGGGCATCCCCTTCTCGGTGGAGGTGTCCCGGCTGATCTTCGTGTGGATCATCTTTCTCGGTGCCATCGTCGCGCTGAAGGAGGGGGCGCATCTCAGCGTCGACGCCCTCGTCCGCTCGCTGCCGCGCGGGCCGCGCCTCGCCTGCTTCTGGGTCAGCCGCGCGCTGATGCTGTGGTGCTGCTGGCTGCTCTGGCAGGGCAGCTGGGTGCAGACCGTCATCAACTGGAACAACCTCGCGCCCATCTCCGGCATCTCGGTCGGCACCATGTATGCCGCCGGCCTCGTCGCCGCGGCCTTCATGGGGCTCATCATCCTCGGCGACGTGTGGCGCACCATCCGGGACGTGAGGGCCGGGCGTCCGGACGCGGGCCTTCCCCGCGAGCACGCTCCCGGAGCCGACTGACATGACGGTCCTCGTCTTCCTCGGCTCGCTCCTCGGGGCGATGGCGATCGGCATGCCCATCGCCTTCGCCCTGCTCATCTGCGCCATGGCGCTGATGCTGTTCATGGGCAATCTCGACGCCCAGATTCTGGCCCAGAAGCTGATCGACGGCGCCGACAGCTACCCGCTGATGGCGATCCCCTTCTTCCTCCTCGCCGGCGAACTGATGAATGCCGGCGGTCTCTCGCGCCGCATCGTCAATGCCGCCATGTCGCTCGTCGGGCATCTGCGCGGCGGCCTCGGCTATGTGGTGATCGCCACCGGCGTCGCGCTGGCGAGCCTGTCGGGCTCCGCCATCGCCGACACGGCGACGCTCGCGGTGATGCTGGCGCCCATGATGCGCAAGGCCGGCTACCGCATGGACCGCTCGGCCGGCCTCATGGCGGCGACCGGCATCATCGCGCCGATCATCCCGCCCTCGGTGGGCTTCATCCTGCTGGGCGTGACCGCGAACCTCTCCATCACCCGCCTGTTCATCGCCGGCATCTTCCCCGGCCTCCTGCTCGGCGCGGCGCTCACCCTCGCCTGGTGGTGGCTGTGCCGCGGCGACCAGCACCCGCCGCTGCCGAAGGCGCCCTGGCCGGAGCGGTGGGCGGCGATCAAGGCGGCCGGCTGGGCCATGGTGCTGCCCGTCATCATCGTCGGCGGCCTGAAGTTCGGCGTCTTCACGCCCACGGAGGCGGGCGTGGTGGCGGCCGCCTATGCCTTCCTCGTCAGCATCCTGGTCTATCGCGAGCTGACCCTGGCCTGGCTCTACGTGTCGCTCTTGAGCGCGGCGAAGATGACCGCGGTCATCATGATGCTGGTGGCGGCCTCCATGGTCTCGGCCTGGCTCATCACGGTCGCCAACGTGCCGCAGCAGGTGGTCGGGCTGCTCAGCGCGATCATCGAATATCCCACCCTGCTGATGTTCGTCCTGCTGATCGTGCTGCTGCTGGTGGGGACCGCGCTGGATTTCACGCCGTCCATCCTGATCCTGGTGCCGGTGCTGATGCCGGTCATCAAGATCGCCGGCATCGACCCGATCTATTTCGGCGTCATCTTCATCATCGCCGCCGCCGTGGGAATGATCACCCCGCCCGTGGGCGCGGTCCTCAATACGGTCTGCGGCGTCACAAGGATCCGCATGGAGGACGCGGTGAAGGGCGTGATGCCCTTCCTCATCGCCGAGGTCGCCGTGCTGATCCTGCTGGTCCTGTTCCCGGCGCTCGTCACGGTGCCGGCGTCCTGGTTGCACCGAACGAAAATCAAAACGGAGGAAGCCATGCGCCTGTTCAAGATCGCCGCCGCCGCGCTCGCCCTCGCCTGCTCGGCGGGCGTTGCCAGCGCCCAGACCAAGCTCGGCTATGTGCCCACCGAGGAGCACCCGGTCGGCCAGGCCGTCAACCGCTTCGTCGAACTCGTCAAGCAGAAGAGCGGCGGGCGGATCGCCATCACCCCCTATTCGGACGGCAAGCTCGGCAACGAGCCGCAGATGCAGTCCTCCATCCAGGGCGGCTTCCTGGAGATCATGGTGGGGCCGACCTCGAACCTCGTCGGCGCCATCAAGGAATTCGGCCTGTTCGACCTGCCGTTCTTCTTCGCCAACTTCAAGGAGGTGGACGCGGTGACGGACGGCCCGGTGGGCGCGGCGCTGTTCGAGCGGCTGAAGGGCCTCAACATCGTCGGCCTCGCTTATTGGGACAACGGCTTCCGCCACACCACCAACAACCGCCGGCCGATCGAGAAGGTCGAAGACTTCTCCGGTCTCAAGATCCGCGTGATCCCGAACCCGCTGTTCATCGACACCTTCGCCACGCTCGGCACCAACCCGGTGCCCCTGCCCTATCCGGAGCTCTTCAACGCGCTGGAGAACCGCACGGTCGACGCGCAGGAGACCCCGGTCGGCCTCATCTATGCGAGCAAGTTCTACGAAGTGCAGAAGTTCCTCAGCCTCACCGGGCACGTCTATACGCCCTTCGTGCTGCTCGCGAGCAAGAAGTGGTTCGACGCCCTCCCCGCCGCCGACAAGGCGCTGGTGATGGAGGCGGCACAGGAAACCGCCGCCTTCCAGCGCAAGCTGTCGCGCGACGCCGCCGACAACATCGCCAATGTCCTGCTGGTGAAGGCCGGCATGAAGGTGAACACCCCCACCCCCGAGGAACGCGCCCGCATGCGCGAGAAGGTGCAGCCGGTGGTGGAGAAGTACACCAAGATCCTCGGCGAGGACCTGGTGAAGCAGGCCCGCGACGCCAATGGCGAACGCCAAATAGGCACAAGTCTCACCTGACCCGGGGCGCCGACCCGGCCGAGCGGCCGGCCGGCGCCCCTC
>NZ_JBNFNU010000329.1:0-4815 GCF_057364445.1 Xanthobacter sp. BG11Y11_SDJG | reverse complement strand
CGCCAGCCTCGCCGCCGCCCGGACCACGCCCGGAAGGCCGCCAGGGCGCGGGCCGCGCGGTCCCTCGCCGCCCGATGCCGCGTCGCGCCCGCTCTGGGGGCGGGTGCCGGCGTCGTCCTTGCGCATGGAGAGGGCGATGCGCTTGCGCTTCACGTCCACGTCCACCACGCGCACCTTCACCACGTCGCCGGCCTTCACCACCTCGTGGGGATCCTTCACGAAGCGGTCGGCCAGCGCCGAGACGTGGACCAGCCCATCCTGATGGACGCCGATGTCCACGAAGGCGCCGAAGGCGGCCACATTGGTCACCGTGCCTTCCAGCACCATGCCGGGCTTGAGGTCGCTCATCTCGTGCACGCCCTCGGCGAAGGTGGCGGTCTTGAAGGCGGGGCGCGGGTCGCGGCCTGGCTTTTCCAGCTCGGTGAGGATGTCCCGCACCGTGGGCAGGCCGAAGCGCTCGTCCACGAAGGCGCGCGGGTCCAGCGCCTTCAGCGCCGCCGTGTCGCCCATGATCTGGCGCACGTCGCGCCCGCAGGCGGCGACGATCTTCTTCGCCACCTCATAGGCTTCCGGATGCACGGCCGAGGCGTCCAGCGGCTCGGCGCCATCCGGGATGCGCAGGAAGCCGGCGCTGAGCTCGAAGGTGCGCGGGCCGAGGCGGGCGACCTTCAGCAAGTCCTTGCGGGTCTTGAACGCGCCCACCGAATTGCGGTGCGCCACGATGGCCTCCGCCAGCGAGGCGCCGAGGCCCGACACGCGGGCGAGCAGCGAGGCGGAGGCGGTGTTGAGGTCGACGCCCACGGCGTTCACCGCGTCCTCCACCACCGCGTCGAGGGCCTTGGCGAGCCGGGCCTGGTCCACGTCGTGCTGGTACTGGCCGACGCCGATGGCCTTGGGCTCGATCTTCACCAGCTCGGCCAGCGGGTCCTGCAGGCGGCGGGCGATGGAGACGGCGCCGCGCAGCGACACGTCGATGTCCGGCATCTCGGCGGCGGCGGTGGCCGAGGCGGAATAGACCGAGGCGCCAGCCTCGCTCACCACCACCTTGATGGGCTTCTTCCCCGACGCGTCCGGCGGCAGCGCGGCGATCATGTCGGCGGCGAGCTTGTCCGTCTCGCGGCTTGCGGTGCCGTTGCCGATGGCGATCAGCTCCACATTGTGCCGGCGGATGAGATGCGCCAGCTCCGCCATGGCGCCCTGTACGTCGTTGCGCGGCTGGAAGGGATAGACGGTGCTCGTGGCGATGAGCTTGCCGGTGCCGTCCACCACCGCCACCTTCACGCCGGTACGGATGCCCGGATCGAGCCCCATGGTGGCGCGCGAGCCGGCCGGGGCGGCGAGCAGCAGGTCTTTCAGATTGCGGGCGAAGACGCGGATGGCCTCCTCCTCCGCCCGCTCGCGCATTTCGCCCATCAGTTCCACGGTGAGGTGGAGCGAGAGCTTCACCCGCCACGCCCAGCGGGCCACCTCCAGCAGGAAGCCGTCCGCCGGCGCGCCATTGGCCAGCGGAATGTCGTAGGCCTCGGCGACGATGCGCTCGGCCGGCTTCACCGGAGCGGTGGCATCCTCGTCCACCACCAGGTCAAGGGTCAGCATCTCCTCATTGCGACCGCGCAGCATGGCGAGCACGCGGTGGCTGGGGGCAGTGGCCCACTTCTCCGAATGGTCGAAATAGTCGCGGAACTTGGCGCCCGCCTCCTCCTTGCCATCGGCCACCTTGGCCTTGAGCACGGCATTGGCCTTGAGGTGCCCGCGCAGCCTGCCCACCAGTTCGGCATTCTCGGCGAAGGTTTCGACCAGAATGTCCCGCGCGCCATCCAGCGCCGCCTTGATGTCCGCCACCTGCTCATTCAGGAACGCCGCCGCGCGCTCCGCCGGGGCCACGGAGCGGTCGGCGAGGATCGCCTCGGCCAGCGGCCCAAGGCCCTTCTCGCGGGCGATCTCCGCCTTGTTGCGGCGCTTGGGCTTATAGGGGAGGTAGAGGTCCTCCAGCTCGGCCTTGGTGGTGGCCGCCTCGATCTTGCCGCGCAGCTCGTCGGAGAGCTTGCCCTGTCCGTCGATGGAGGAGAGCACGGCGGCGCGCCGAGCCTCCAGCTCGCGCAGGTAGGAGAGGCGCTCTTCCAGCGTGCGCAGCTGGGTGTCGTCGAGGCCGCCCGTCACTTCCTTGCGGTAGCGGGCGATGAAGGGAACGGTGGCGCCTTCGTCGATGAGGGAGACGGCGGCCGTGACCTGGGCGGGCCGCGCGCCGATCTCGGCGGCGATGATGCGGGCGATGTCCTCGGCGGCCATGGGCGCTTCTCTCCTCAAGGGCCGCCGGTCCTAGCGCAGGCTCGGGGCGGTGTCACGGCAGCCTGTGGACGGCGCGTTGCGCGCGCCGCGCCCAAGGCGGCGCCGGTTCAACCCGTCGTCACCTCGGCCAGGGGAAGCTCGACCCTTTGCAGCAGGCCGCCGCCGGGGCGGTTGGCGAGGGTCAGGCGGCCGCGGTGGCGGGCGACGATCTCATGGGCGATGGCCAGTCCCAGGCCCGCGCCGCCGAGCTTGGATTGCCGCGCCGGGTCGACGCGAAAGAACGGCTCGAACACCTGGCCCATCAGGTCGTCGGGGATGCCCGGCCCGTCATCCTCGATGACAAGCACCGCGCAGCCGCCGGCGCGCTGCACGGCCACCCGCGCGCCGCCGCCATGGGTCGCGGCGTTCACCACGAGGTTGCGCACCACCCGCCGGAGCGAGAGCGGACGGCCTGCGACCTGGACCTCTTCGGCCGCCATCAGGCGCGCCGGAAGGCCCATCTCGCGCGCCTCGTCCGCCACCTCCCGGGCGAGGCGGTCGAGCCGCACCGGTTCGGGGGGCGAGCCCTCCACCTCCTCGCGCACCAGGCGGATGGCGCTGTCGGCGATGCGGTCCAGCTCGGCAAGGTCGGCGAGCCACTGGGCGCGCTCGTCCTCCTCGGCGATGAACTCAGCCCGCAGGCGCATGCGGGTGAGCGGGGTGCGCAAATCGTGCGCCGCGCCCGCGACGATGCGCATGCGGCTGTCCATCGCCCCCTTGAGACGGGCGGAGAGGCGATTGATGGCGACGGCGGCGGCGCGCACCTCCGCCGGCCCTTCCTCGGGGAGCACGGGCGGCTCGCCGTCCGGACCAATGCGCGCGGCCGCCTCCTCGATCAGCGCCAGCGGCTTCATGAGGCGGCGGACCGCGATCACCACGGCGAGCGTGGTGCCGGCCGCCATAAGCGCGATCCAGGTGGCGATGCCGAGCGTGAAGCCCGACGAGCCGGGTCTCGGTCGGCCGGGCCCGAAGAACGGCAGCGTGCCGGCCCGCTCCACCAGCCAGCGCCCGTCTGGCAGCGCCAGCGCCACCAAGGGGGGACCGTCGCCAACGGGCGTGATCACGCGGACATCGTACGTCGCGCCGATGCTCTGCATCGCCGCCGACAAGTGGCGCGAAGCCTCCGTGTCGATCTGGCCGGCAGGCGCCGCCGTGCGAATGCCGCCAAGGCGGGTTCGGGTCTCCTTCATCTCGGGCAGGCGCGCGACGAGGTCGGCGGTCATGGCCAGCCGGGCGGCGAGATCGGCCGAAGCGTCGGGCGGCGGCCCGGGAGGGCCGAACAGGAAGAACAAGGCCCCGTTCGCCACCAGCACCACCGCCAGCATGGCGAGCACCAGCAGGCCCGTGACCTGCGCGCGCAGGGAGCTGAGCGCCTTCACGCCTCCTCCTCCGCTTCTACCTTCACCGAGAACTGGTAGCCGCCGTTGCGCAGGGTCTTCAGGATCTGGAACGTGCTGTCGCCGAGCTTGCGCCGGAGGCGGCTGACGAGCACGTCCACCGAGCGGTCGAATGGTCCGGCCTCGCGCCCGCGGGTGATGTCGAGCAGCTGGTCGCGCGAGAGAATGCGGCCCGGCCGCTCCAGGAAGGCCATCAGGAGGTCGAACTCGGCGCCTGTGAGCGGCACCTCGGTGCCGGCCGGGTCCAAAACCGTGCGGGTCTGGGGGGCGGCCCGAAAGCCGGCGAAGCGGAAGGCGCGCGCCTCTGCGGGCTTTGGCTCGGCGCTCGCGGTGCGGCGCAGCACGGCGCGGATGCGCGCCACCAGTTCGCGCGGGTTGAAAGGCTTGCCGAGATAGTCATCGGCGCCGATCTCCAGCCCGATGATGCGGTCCACGTCCTCCTTCAGTGCCGTGAGGAGGATGATCGGCACCGCCGAGCGGGCCCGCAGGGCGCGGCACAGGTCAAGCCCCGAGGCGTCCGGCAGCATCAGATCGAGCACGACGAAGTCGATGCGGTGGGTGGCGAGCATCTCCTCCATCTCGCGCCCGCTCGCCGCCATGGACACGCGGAAGCCCTGAGCCGCCAGATAACGCCCCAGCAGCCGGCGGATTTCCTGATCGTCGTCCACGACGAGAATATGGGGGCCGATCTCCACGTGCTGCTCCTTCACCCCCCACATAGACCGCGCCGCACGCGCGTTGCGACCTTGCCGTGTGAATGCCGGTTTCCTCCGCTGGTGCGGCAATATTGGGATACAAATCCCCGGCGATCCGCGAAACTGGGATACATGGCGACCTAAGGGGGCAACACGGCCGGGCGATGGTGCGACCATCGAAACCGTCCAGAAGGACACCCGCCATGCCGCGCCCCCTGCTCAAGGCCATCCTGCTCGCCGGCGGCGTCCTCGCCCTCGCCGTTCCGGCGGCGATCGGAGCGAGCGGCCCGTCCGGCAAGATCCAGGACCGGCTGCCGCAGACCGAAGCTTCCGCGGCGCCGGGCCGCGCGGTCAATGTGGCCTGGCTCGATCGGCCGCCCATGGGGTGGGCCGGC
>NZ_JBNFNU010000328.1:0-4828 GCF_057364445.1 Xanthobacter sp. BG11Y11_SDJG | reverse complement strand
CGGCGCGGTCGAAACCGGCTAGAAGGGCGGCGGCCGCGCGCCGCCGGCCCGACTGGGAGCACGCGCGGACCCCGGCCCCGCCGGTCCGGCCCCGGGAACGTCAGACCGCCATTCCCGAGAGCGAGCCTTTTCATGAGCGAGCCGTTCCCCGCCAACGAGGCGCATCTTCAGGCCGAGGTCCTCGCCCGCGCGCTGCCGCACATGCAGCGCTACGACGACGCCGTCGTGGTGGTGAAGTATGGCGGCCATGCCATGGGCAACGAGGACGTGGCGCGGCACTTCGCGCAGGACATCGTGCTCCTGGAGCAGGCCGGCGTGAACCCGGTGGTGGTGCACGGCGGCGGGCCGCAGATCGGCGCCATGCTGGAAAAGCTCGGCATCAAGTCGCAGTTCGCCGCCGGGCTGCGCATCACCGACAAGGCGACGGTGGAGATCGTCGAGATGGTGCTCGCGGGCTCCATCAACAAGCAGATCGTCGGCTTCATCAACGAGGCGGGCGGCAAGGCCATCGGCCTGTGCGGCAAGGACGGCAACATGGTCCGCGCCCGCAAGGCGACGCGCACCCTGGTGGACCCGGACAGCAAGATCGAGCAGGTGGTGGACCTCGGCTTCGTCGGCGAGCCCGACACCGTGGACACCATGGTGCTGGACCAGATCCTCGGCCGGGAGCTGATCCCGGTCCTCGCCCCGGTGGCGGCGGCGGTGGACGGCGGCACCTACAACGTGAACGCCGACACCTTCGCCGGCGCCATTGCCGGCGCGCTGGGCGCCAAGCGCCTGCTGCTGCTCACCGACGTGCCGGGCGTGCTCGACAAGTCGAAGACGCTGATTCCGAGGCTCACCATCGCCGAGGCCCACGCTTTGATCGCCGACGGCACCATCTCCGGCGGCATGATCCCGAAGGTGGAGACCTGCATCTACGCGCTGGAGCAGGGCGTGGAAGGGGTGGTGATCCTCGACGGCAAGGTGCCGCACGCGGTGCTGCTGGAACTGCTCACCGACCACGGCGCCGGCACCCTCATCACCCGCTGACGGCGCGCGCGGGCGGCCGGCAGAGCCCCTGGCGCCTACATTCCGGGAATGTCGGCGGCGCCGGGGCCGAGCGGGCGCTGCATGAGCACGGTGTCGATCCAGCGGCCGAACTTCAGCCCGGTCGCGGCGAGAGTGCCCATGTGGGTGAAGCCGCAGGCGCGGTGCAGCGCGATCGAGCCTTCGTTGGCACTGTCGCCGATCACCGCCACCATCTGGCGGTAGCCGCGCCGCTCGCAGGCGTCGATCAGCGCATCGAGCAGCGCGCGGCCGATGCCGCGCCCATGGAAGCCCGGCGCCACATAGATGGAATCCTCCACCGTATGCCGGTAGGCGGCGCGCGGCCGGAAGGCATTGGCATAGGCATAGCCGGCGAAGGCGCCGTCGATCTCGGCGGCGAGGTAGGGATAGCCCTGCTCGGCGATCGCCGCCATGCGCCGGGCCATCTCCTCAAAGCCCGGCGGCACCAGCTCGAAGCTCGCCGTGCCCTCGCGCACGGCTTGCGCATAGATGGCGGTGATGGCGGGAAGGTCGGCGGCGGTGGCGGCGCGGAGGAGCATGGGGCGAGGCAGGACATTGCGCAGGTGGGGGCGCCGCGAGCATATCGCCGCGACCCATCCGCTCAAACAGAAAAGCCCCGGCCAAGCGGCCGGGGCTTCTCCTCATTTCGCGAGAGAGCCGCGTCGCGGCTCCCGCTCACTCCTGGTTGCGGCCGCCGAACAGCTGCAGCAGCATCATGAACAGGTTGATGAAGTCCAGATAGAGCGTCAGCGCGCCCATGATGGCCTTCTTGCCCATGACGGCGGTGTCGTCGCCGGCGAAATACATCTCCTTGATCCGCTGCGTGTCGTAGGCGGTGAGACCGGCGAACACCAGCACACCCACCACGGACACGATGAACTGCAGCATCGTGGAGCCGAGGAAGATGTTCACGACCGAGGCGATGATGATGCCGAACAGGCCCATCATCAGGAACGAGCCCATGCCGGACAGGTCACGCTGCGTGGTGTAGCCGTAGAGGCTCAGCGCGCCGAACGAGGCGGCGGTGATGAAGAACACCCGCACGATGCTCTCGTGGGTGTACACGAGGAAGATCGTCGACAGCGAGATGCCCATGATGGCCGCGAACACCCAGAAGGTGATCTGGGCGGCCGATACGCTCATGCGCTCCACGCGGAAGCTCAGGAAGAACACCGCGGCGAGAGGCGCCAGCATCACCACCCACTTCAGCGGGCTGATGAACAGCGCGTAGCCGAACTGGGTCAGCATGATGCCGCCGGCGATGCGAGCCGCAGCCTGGCTCGGATCGGTCGTGACCGAGAGCATGTAGACGCCGAGCGCGGCCGCGCCGGTGATGGCGAGGCCCAGCGCCATGTAGTTGTAGACGCTCAGCATGTATGAGCGGAGGCCCTGGTCGATCGCGGCCTGCGAGCGCGCCACCGTCGTGTTCCAACGCCCGGCGACGTTGCGATCATAATCGGACATCGTCGTTCCCCTTGAAAAGATCTCTGACCGCCCGCGCCGCAAGGCTTCGCGCGGTCCGCCGCTAATATGGTGGGTTCGAAATGGGGCGGCAAGACGAGGCAGATGAATTTACGCAAGGTGAGATCGCCCGCGGCGCGTGCATTCGACTCCCCATGCGGCTTATAGTGAGGTCCGGTCGGGGGCGCGGGCCATGGGGGGGCGTGGCGACGGATCGGGACGAGGGGCCGGGCGGCGTGCCGGACAGGCGCGGCCGCGGCGGATTGCCCGTGCGCTGGGCATGCTCGCCGCGCTCGGAGGCCTGTTCGCCCCGCGGCTGGCGCAGGCGGGCGCCTGGACCCTTCCGGCCGGCGCGGGCCAGGTCATCGTCCAGACCACGGTGGCAAGCTCCAACCAGGAATTCGGCCCCTCCTCGGACCTGCTCTCCAGCCGGCCCTATGAGAAGGCCGAGGTGGACCTCGTCTTCGAGTATGGCGCCACCGACTGGCTGACGCTGATCGCCGCACCGCAATTCCTCGCCGTGCGGCTGGGGGAGCCGGGCTCCGCCTCCTATGCGGGGCCCGGCTATACCAGCCTCGGAGCGCGGGTGCGGCTCTACCAGAGCGATGCCTTCGTGCTCTCCGCGCAGGCGGTGGCGCGCATATCCGGCACCGGCAATTCCCAGAGCGCGGCGGCGGTGGGCTACGAGGACGGCGAGCTGGACCTGCGCGTGCTGGCCGGGCTCTCCTTCACGCTGTTCGGCAAGCCGGCTTATTTCGATCTCCAGGCGGCCCAGCGCCAGCGATCCGGGCCGCCGCCGGACGAGTTCCACCTCGACGCCACAATCGGCGTCCGGGTGGCCGAGCGCTGGCAGGTGCTGCTGCAGTCGTTCAACGTGGTCTCGGAGGGGGCGGGCGAGGGCCCGTATTTCGGCGCCTCCTACGAGTACTACAAGCTTCAGCTCGGCGCGGCCTATGACTGGACGCAGGCGCTGACGCTCCAGCTCTCCGTGGTCGGCACCTATTTCGCCCGCAACGCGCCGCAGGAGAACGGCCTGGTGCTCAGCGCCCTGTACCGGTTCTGACCGCCCCGCCGGTGGTCACGAGGCGGATGCCGAGGGCGATCGGGATGATGCCGAGGAGATCGAGCGGCGGCACGCTCTCGCCCAGCAGCAGCCAGCCGAACATCAGGCCGAGCGGCGGCATCAGGAAGTGCAGCGCGCTCGCCTTGGTGGCGCTCGCCCGCGACAGGATGAAGAACCACAGGCTGAAGGCCGCCACCGAGGCGCCGAGCGTCAGATAGAGGAAGGCGGCCAGAAGCGGCAGCGAGGGCTGGATCGCGTCCGGGCTCTCCGTCAGCAGCGCCACCGGCACGAGAGCCAGTCCGCCGGCCAGCGACTGGATGCCGCTGCCCATCCACAAGGGCGCGCCGGTGCGCACCAGCTTGAACAGCAGGGTGCGGCCGCCAGCGTCACCAGAGCGGCGAGCACGAACAGCGTGCCGACGAGATCCTCGGCGCCGGAGCCGATGCGCGAGCGCACCACCAGGGCCACCCCCGCCATGCCGAGGCCGAGACCGACCAGCTTCAGCGGCGTCAGCCGCTCGCCCAGCAGCGGACCGGCGGCGAGGGCGGTGAGCAGCGGGTTGGCGCTGATGACGACGGCGGTGAAGCCGGAGGAGACCGTGGTCATACCCACATAACTGAGGCCGAGATAACAGGCATTGTTCAGCACCCCCATGAGCGCCAGCGCCGCCACCTCGCGCGCCGGAATGCGCTTCAACTGCCCGAACAGCGCGCAGGCGCCGAGGATCAGCGTGCCGGCCCAAAGGAAGCGGCCGGCGAGCAGCAGCAGCGGCGGGCAATACGCGAGCGCCACCTTCGCCGCAGCGAACGCCGAGCTCCACAGCAGGCAGAAGGCGAGGATGAGCACCGGGGTGTAGTCCCGGCTGCGCAGGGGGGCGGCGGCGTGCATGAAAAGTCTCCCGGCCCGCACACAGCACGGACGGATTGCATTTGGAAATTCAATGTGTCCATCATCTGCATTCGCAAATCGAATACGGACAGGGAAATGCTGGATCCCGATCTTCTGAAGGCGTTCGTGAGCGTGGTCGAGGCGGGCGGCTTCACCCGCGCCGGCGAGCGCGTCCATCGCACCCAGTCCACGGTGAGCCAGCAGATCCGCCGCCTGGAGGAACGCCTCGGCCGGCGCCTGCTGGTGCGCGACGGGCGCGGCGTGAGCCTCACGCCGGACGGCGAGGTCCTGCTGGCTATGCCCGGCGCATCCCTCGCCTCGCTGCCGAGGCCGAGCGGCGCTCACCGGCGCCGCACCGGTGCGCGC
>NZ_JBNFNU010000327.1:0-4830 GCF_057364445.1 Xanthobacter sp. BG11Y11_SDJG | reverse complement strand
CGGCCTCCTCGATCGCCGCGCACTGGAGGCGGAAGCCTCGGCGTTTGCTCGGGGGGAACCGCTTGCGCCGGCTCTTGCTCGGGGTCTTGGGCGGGAGTGTCCGGCAGGGCCGCCATTCAGGCGGCCTCCGATCCGGCGGGCGGCAGCACGGCCGGAAGGCGCAGCAGGCCGTTGCCCATGGCCTTGCCGGTCTGGTCGAGGCGCAGTGTGCGCGTCGCCCCGCCGCCGAGCGCCCGGCGCATGATCACGACCACGGCCTCGATATTGTCCATGGGATAGGTCTCCACGTCGCCCTGGACCCAGTCGCCGAACAGCGCCTTGACCCGCTCGGGCGTGAGGCTCGCCAGGAGCACGGGATAATCCTGCGGCGTGCGGGCGATGACCCCCACCGAGACCACGTCGCCCTTGTCGCCGGAGCGCACATAGGCGAAGTCGCGAAGAAGCTGCATGGCTCAGGCCTCCAGGAGCGAGACGCGCTGCGTCACCACGGACTGCGGCACGAGGGTGGGCCACACGCCGTAGACCGGGCGCGGCTTCATGGGCGTGCCGAAGGAGGTGCCGCCCGGCCCCATGATCCAGAGCTGCGCGCAGGCCCGGCGCACCTTCTCCGCCTCCTGGCGGGTGGCGGTGTGGACCGCGACGCGCAGGCCGATCTCCGCCGGCTCGTAATCCGGCATGGGGGAGGCCGGCCCGTGCAGCATGTTGACGCCCACGAGGTCGAACTGCACCGCGTCGGCCTTCAGCTTCAGGCGCTCGAAGCGCTCGCCGAGGGTCTGCTTCGCCTTCTCGGCGCGCCCCAGCGCGTCGGGCCAGGGGAAGAACATCATGCCCTCGCCGATCCAGCCGTCCTCGTAGCCCACCACCAGCTTGAGGGTTTCCGGGCGCGGGCCGCCGCCCATGTGGGAGAGCCGGACGCGGTCCGGCCCGATCTCCTCCAGCCGCACGCGAGTGAAGTCGGCGACGCCGTCCGGCATGAGGTAGCGGCGCGGATCGCCGATCTCGTAGACGAGGTGCTCCTTGACGGTGAACGGGTCCACGCGTCCGCCGGTCTGGTCGAGCTTGGTGATGACCGCGGTGCCGTCGCCGTCGAACTCGACGATGGGAAAGCCGACCCTGCCCATGTTGGGCATCTCGTCGAAGCGGGAGGACATGCCGCCGGTGGCGGCGGCGGCGCACTCCACCACGTGGCCGATGGTGATGGCGGCGGCGATGCGGTCGGTGTCGGCCGCGCCGTAGCTCCAGCCGAACTCGTGCATCAGCGGGCCCACATAGAGCGCGTTGTCGGAGACCCGGCCGGCGATCACCACGTCCGCCCCCTGGGCGAGCGCCTCCACGATGCCGGAGCTGTCGGTATAGACGTTGGCGGCCACCACGCGGTTGCGGATGGCGGCGAAGTTGGTCTCGCCGGTGTCGATGTTGGTGAGGTCGGTGCCGCTCTCGATCAGCTCGTCCAGCCGGTCGAGCACGTCGTCGCCTTCGATCACGCCGATGCGCAGGCCGTTCAGCCCGAGCTCGCGGGCGAGCGAGCGGATGCGCTCGCCGGCCGCGCGCGGGTTGGCGCCGCCGCCGTTGCAGACGATGCGGGTGCCGCTCTTGCGGGCGAGAGGAAGAAGAACGGAAAGGTGCGCGGGAAGATCGGGAATGTACCCCGTCTCCGGGTCCTTCAGGCGCTGGCGCTGGAGCAACGCCATGGTCAGCTCGGCGAGATAGTCCATGGAGAGATAGTCGAGCGTCCCCCGCTCCAGCAGCTCGACCGCAGGGTCGAAGGCATCTCCCCAGAAGCCGGAACCGGCCCCGAGCCTCAGCGAACGCCTCATGCGCGCCTCTCCCAAAGAAATCATTCTTCCGCAACGCCATAGGCCGGGGCGCGCCGAGGCGCGCCGGGTCCCGCAGGGTCCGGATCGATGCAGAGGGTGCGTCGCTGCGGGGCGTAAAGTCAAGTGTATTTCGAAAATCAGTTCCGCAAGATGGATTTTTGTTTGACCCGCCCGCCGGGCAGGCACTAAGGTCGTCGCCAGAGAAGGGCGCCCCGAGCGCTCCGGCCCGCCATCGGGCCCGCCCTGGAGGAAGGCGCCGCGCCATGCAGGCGGATGAGGTGGAACTGGCCGTCGCCGACGGCATCGCGCGTGTCACCCTGAACCGGCCGGCGCGGCGCAACGCCCTCACCGCGTCCATGGCGAACGCGCTCACCGCCGCGTGGGCCCGCATCGACGCGGACCAGGCGATCCGCGCCGTCGTGCTCGCCGCCGCCCCGCTGCGGCGACCTTCCTCTCGCCGGCATGGATCTCAAGGAGATGGCCGCGGCGCGGGCCGAGGGCGCGGACCTCCTCGCACGCATCGCCGATCCGTTCCAGGAGCGCCTGCGCGCAGTCCGCCAGCCGGTGGTGGCGGCGCTCAACGGCCATTTCAGCGGCGCCGGCATGCTGCTCGCCATGGGCGCCGACATCCGCGTTGGCCTCGCCGGATCGCGCGCCGCCATCTCCGAGGTGCGGTTCGGCCGGGGCACCTCCTGGGCCGTGCCGCTGCTGTGGATGCTGCCGCAGCCGGTGCTGAGCGAGATGATGCTCACCGGCGCGCCTTTGCCCGTGGAGGAGCTGTGGCGCCACGGCTTCGTCAACCATCTCGAGGCGACGCCGGGAGGTGGTGCTGGCGCGCGCCCTCGCCCTCGCCGGCCAGATCGCCCGGAACGCGCCGCTCTCCGTGCGCGCCGCCAAGGCAACGCTCGCCGCCGGCATGGACCTCGGCTGCGCGGGCGGGCTCGCGCGCGGCGCCGAGCTTCACCGCGCGGTCTATGCCAGCGCCGATGCACAGGAAGGGCCGAGCGCCTTCGCCGAGGGGCGCGTGCCCGTCTGGCAGGGCCGGTGACCAGGAAGGAAGAGCAGGAGCGATGATCGATCAGCCGTTTCCCGAATTGAAGGTCGGCCAGTCCAAGGTCTCGCGCGGGCGCACGCTGACCGAGACCGACGTGGTCAACTTCTGCATGCTCACCGGCAACTGGCTGGAGATCCACGCCAACGAGGAGTTCGCCAAGACCGCGCGCTTCGGCCGGCGGGTGGTTCAGGGCTCGCTCGTCTTCTCCATCGTCAACGCGCTCCTGCCCTTCGATTCGAGCGTGGTGGACGCGTTCTACGGCGTGGACCGGCTGCGATTCCTCAAGCCCACCTTCATCGGCGACACCCTGTGGGCGCGCTCCGAGATCATCGACCTGCGCGAGAAGGACGGAGGCGCCGGCGTCGCCACGCTCGAGCTCGTCGGCGCGAACCAGCGCCGGGAAAAAGTCATGCGCTGCGAGTTCAGCCTGCTCATCTTGGGCGCGCGCCTGCTGCCGCCCTCGAACGACCCCTTCACCCTTGCGGAGCCTGCGGCCCAATGAACTTCCTCAACAGCGAACAGAGCGCCTGGCACGACACCGTCGACCGCTTCATGGAGAAGGAGATCACGCGCGAATACATCCGCACCCAGGACGAGGCGCGCGCCTACCCTTACGAAGGCTATGAGAAGATCGCCAAGGAAGGCTGGCTGCGCCTGCTGATCCCGGAGGATCACGGCGGCTACGGCGGCGACATCTTCGACTACGCGCTCATGTGCGAGGGGCTCGGCAAGTTCGGCTTCGACTTCGCGACTGCGGTGCTGGTGCCCACCTTCACCGCCATGAACATCGTGAAGTTCGGCAACGACGCCCAGAAGGCGGACTATCTCGAACCCTTCATGTCCGGCGCGCGGCGCTTCTCCATCTCCATCTCCGAGCCCTCGGCCGGCTCGGACGCTGCCAGCACTCGCACCCGCGCCCGACGCGACGGCGAGAGCTACGTCATCAAGGGCCAGAAGCTCTGGTGCAGCGGCGCGGCGGCGCAGAACGTGACCATCCAGATGCTGGTGCGCACCGACCCGGAGACCGCCAAGCACCGCGGGCTCTCGGTGCTGCTGGTGCCCAACGACACGGCGGGCGTCGACATCCGCCGGCTGCCGACTCTGGCGCGCCGCGCCACCGGCACCACGGAGATCTTCCTCGACGACGCGCGGGTGCCCGCCGCCAACCTGCTCGGTCACGAGGGGCAGGGATGGGAGATCATCACCGATCATCTGGAGTTGGAGCGCATCGCGGTGTCCGCCGCCTATGTGGGCAATGCCCAGACCGCGGTGAGCGACGCGCTCGCCTATGCCCACGAGCGCGAGCAGTTCGACCGGCCGATCTTCGATTTCCAGGTGATCCGCCACATGCTCGCCGACATGCAGACCCAGGTGGATGCCGCCCGGCTCCTGGTCTACCGCGGCGCCGAGCTCGCCTCACGGCACGAGCCGTGCGCCAAGGAGGTGGCCATGGGCAAGCTGTTCGCATCCGAGACGCTGCAGAATGTCTCGCGCATGGGCATGCAGATCCTCGGCGGGCACTCCATGCTGCCGGACTCGGACATGGAGCGCTATTTCCGCGAAGGCATGCAGAGCACCATCGGCGGCGGCACCTCGCAGATCCAGCGCACCATCATCGCCAAGGCCATGCACCAGAACCCGGGCTGAGATGGCGCGTCTGTTCCAGCCCCTCGGCCTGCGCGGCCTCACGCTGAAGAACCGCGTGGTGGTCTCGCCCATGCAGACCTACAGCGCGCCCGAGGCGCGCGCGACGGCCTGGCACCAGGCGCATCTCGCGCGCTTCGCCCTCGGCGGCGCCGGGCTGGTGGTGGCGGAGGCCACCGCCGTCGACCCCGGAGGGGCGCTCGACCGACCTCGATCTCGGGCTCTGGGACGGTGCGCAGGAACACGCCCTGCGCGCCTCGCGGAAGCGGTCCACGCCTGCGGCGCGGCGCGTCGGCGTGCAGCTCCAGCATGCAA
>NZ_JBNFNU010000326.1:0-4850 GCF_057364445.1 Xanthobacter sp. BG11Y11_SDJG | reverse complement strand
CTTGGCCGCCGCCTGCGCCGCGGCGCGCGCCTCCCGGCGCTCCGCCATCAGCGGCTCGTGGCGCCGGTCGGTGAGCGTCTCCAGGAACGCCACCAGCGCGCCGATGCGGCGATCATCGAGCGCAGGGCCGGTCTCCAGCTCCTTCAAGGAGAGCGTGCCCGGCAACTCGGGCGGGGCGAAGGGCGCGCCGCTCTCGGGGTTGACCTTGCGGGCGGGGTTCGCGGTGTTGAAGGTGTTGTAGAACAGGATCACCGTGCGCAGGTCCGCGAACACGCCATTGTGCATGTAGGGGCCGGTGACGGCGACGTTGCGCAGGCTAGGCACCTTGAAGCGTCCGGCCTGGGCGGCCTTGTCCCTCACCTTGGGATTGCGCGCGAGGCCGAGGTCCGGCGCCGTCACCGCGCCGGTGGCGGCAAGGTCCGGGTTCGCGGGCACGCCGATATTGTGGAACTCGTAATTGGTGAAGGTCTCGCCCGCCGTGCCGCCCTGGGCGTTCAACTGGTGGCAGAGGGCGCAATTGGTGAACTGTTTGGAGAAGAACAGCACCCGCCCCAACTCCTCCTGGTCGGTGAGCCTCTCCTCGCCCCTCAGGTAGCGGTCGTATTTGGAATCGAAGGGCGCGAAGGCCTCGGTGCGCTCGAAGGCGGCTATGGCTTTGGTCATGGCGTCGAAGGCGCGCGCGTCGGACCGGAAGACGGCGGGGCCGTAGAGCCTCTGGAAGGCCGCGACATAAGCGGGATTTTCCTTCAGGCGCGCCACCACCTCGGCCTTGGAGCCCATGCCCATCTCGGCCGGATTGAGCGGCGGGCCGGCGGCCTGCTCCTCAAGGCTCGCGGCGCGGCCGTCGTGGAACTGTCCACCGCGATAGAGGCCCGGCTTATTCGACTTGCCGAAGGCGGGGCTGAAGCGGGCATAACCGGCGCTCGGGGCGTTGCGGTCGCCGAGCGAGCGGCCGTCGTCGCCCACCGAGACCGCCGTGCCGGCCGGGCCTTCGCGAGGGTCGGTGAAGGCGGCGTCGGGCGCATGGCAGGAGGCGCAGGCCTGGGTGCGGTTCTTGGAGAGGGCGGTGTCGAAGAACAAGGCCTCGCCCAGCGCCGCGGGGGTAGCGATCTCGCCCGCCTGCGCGCCCGCGGCGAGCAGTAGCACGCCGACGGCGATGGCCGTCCACCGGATGGGGCGAAGAGGAGGCGCCATGACCCGAACTCCCGGGCCCCCAAGCGGGAGCCTTGCTGCATGCGCGGGAAGGTGCGCGCCGCGCCGCCCTTGGGCAATCCGGTGGACTACGAACGGTAGAAGATTGGAAAGGCTCTAGTTTTCGCCGCGGGAGGCGACCGCCTTCGGCCAGAAGGGCAGGCGGCTCGCGATGTTGAGGAGATAGGCATACATCGCGGCATGGGGCGCCACGAAGCCAAGCGCGGCCGAGAGCACGGCGCTGGCGAGGAACAGCGGCAGGCGCTGGCCGAAGGCGGCGGACAGGCTGCGCCGCTCCGGCGCCACGTCGAGATAGCGCAGCGCCACCACCAGCAGCGCCAGCGCGCCCATATTGGCGGCATAGACGAGGATGGCCGGCGTGAATTGCCCATAGCGGCTGACGAGGCCGGAGGAGAACGGCACCACGGTGACGAGGAACAGCAGCCAGAGCGACACGCCGACCACGTTCTGCCCCACCTGCTCCTCGCTGGCGCGCGCCTCGATGGTGCCACGCCAGAATGCGCCCAGCACCAGGAAGCTGATGAGATAGGTCAGCGTCTCGTGGCCGAGCGACATGAGATGCGCGGTCAGGGCGGCCCCATCTTCGATCTTCAAATCGTCCGGCAGGCGGATGTCGAGCACCAGCAGCGTCATGGCGAAGGCGAACACGCCGTCGGTGAGCGCGTCCACGCGCGACTTCGGAAAGCGGCTGTGGCGACTGGGCTCCATGTTAAGCGCTCCGGACCGCTGGCGCGACGCATGCGATAGTTCGGCGCAGCGGCCATCGTTGAATTTAAAATGCGCACGTCAACTTCATTTGCGCCAACAGCATTTTGGCATTATTGGAACGATTTCGACACGCAGAAGAAGCATAAGTGGCTTATCGCTTACGTCAGCGTGTATCGAAATACCAGCAGGGTCTTCTGTTGTGTAAGATCCCTGCATTTTGAGCATCGGTAATGAGCCGCCGATTAACCTTGGCTTTGGTCGTTCTTGCAACGGTTGTCGGCACGATGGTGCCGCTCGCGCCGACCCTCTACATTTCGTGGCGGCTTGCTGTTTCCGCGCAGCTGGAAAAACTTGATGCCTATGCATTGCGCGTCCTTGATCATGCCGACGCAGTCTTGGCCGATGCGGCGTCGGCGCTGCGGACCATCGCAGCAACGCAGTTCCCGCCATGCTCGCCACAGCATATTCGCGCAATGGTGCAGATCACCGAAGAGGCGCTGTCCGTTGCCAACATCGCCTATGGGGCGGGGGACGTGGTCGAGTGCAATGCGTGGGGTAAGCTGACCCACAGACTGGAGCGAAACCCGATACAGGTCGAGATGCCGAATGGTATCGGCCTCGTCCTGAACTGGCGGCCGACAAGCTTCGGCGTAGACCGGGCGATGCTCGTCCTGCGCCTCCGCGAATACGGCGTGCTCGTGGACCAGAAGCATTTTTTCAATGATTGGTCGGCGTCGGACCCGTTCACGATCTCCGACATCCGCACCCGCAGCGGCCTGCCCCTCATTGCGAGCTATCGTGACCGGGACCAGCCCAATCCGCCCAGCGCATCGGACGCGAGCGTCCAGAAGGTCTCGCGCAACTGGGCCGTGACCGTCCGTCAGCCGCGCATAACATTCGAGGAACATCTGCGGGCCAATTGGGCGGTTTTCCTGCCCCTTTCGGCCGCGATCGCACTGCTGTCGGCCGCGTCCGGCCTGCTGGTGCTGCGCCGGCAGCGCTCGCCCCGCGGCGAACTGGCGAAAGCGCTGAAGAACGGCGAACTGGTCGCGCACTATCAGCCGATCATCGAACTGGCTACGGGGCGCTGCATCGGCGCCGAGGCGCTCGTGCGCTGGCCACGCGCGGACGGCAGCCACACCCCACCGGACGCCTTCATCCCCCTGGCCGAACAAACCGGCCTGATCGGATGCCTGACCGACCAGATGCTCGCCGCAGTCGTCGAGGATCTTGGAGATCTGTTGCGCTGTGATCCACACGCACATGTCAGTATAAACATCAGCGCCGTCGATATCACCACCGGGCGCATCCTGACCGCGCTGGATCGTTCGCTGGACGGTTCCGGCATTCACCCGGGGCAGATCTGGCTCGAAGCGACGGAGCGCAGCTTCATTGACGCGGCCGGAGCATGCGCCACGCTGCTGGAACTGCGCCGCCGCGGCCACAGGACCGCCATCGACGATTTCGGCACGGGATATTCGGGGCTCAGCTACATCCAGAACCTGCCTATCGATCTGCTGAAGATCGACCGGTCCTTCATTTCCGCCGTCAATACCGAGGCGCCGACGCGCGGCGTCACGCCCTATATCATCGCCATGGCCCACGAATTGAATCTGCAGATGATCGCCGAGGGGGTGGAAACGGAGAGCCAGGCCGAATACCTGCGCGCCCAGGGGGTGAGCTTTGCCCAGGGCTGGCTTTACGCGAAAGCCCTCCCGGCCGACGCATTTGTCGTCTTCTGGTCCGCCAAACGTCGAGATGTCGCGGCCCCTGTCACCCCGTGATCGTCCGAGCGCGCGCTTCGCCCGAGCCTGCACCCGTTGGGCGCGGTGTTCGGCGCCGTGCCGATTGCGAGCCCTCTTTGCGGCTCATCCCAAGGTGTGGGCCAAGGCGCGCGCGAGGACGCGCAGCGCCTCCTTGTCCATCTGCGCCACGTTGAAGCGCATGAAGTCGGCCGCCGACTGGCTGACGCTGAACACGTTGCCCGGCGCCAGCACCACCCCCTCAATGAGCGCGGCCTTCGCCACCTCGGCCGCGTCGCGCCCGCCGGGCAGCCGGCACCAGAGATAGAAGCCGCCGCGCGGCTCGATCCAGGGGCGGATGCCGAGGCCGGCGAGGTCGGCCGCCGCCTCGCGGCGCCGCCGGGCGAGGCGTCCGCGCAAGGCGGCGAGATGCTTGCGGTAGCTGCCGTCGCTGAGCGTACGCAGCACCAGCTCGGCGCCATGGGGCTCGGGCCGCCGAAATTGGTGGCCACCTGGAGGTCCCGCAGCCCCTCGACCCAGTCCGGCCGGGCGACGATGTAGCCGCAGCGGATGGAGGCCGACAGCGTCTTGGAGAAGCTGCCGATGCGCACCACCCGGGCCAGAGCGTCGAGCGCGGCGAGGCGGGGGGAGGGCTCGGGCTCGAAATCGGCGAAGATCTCGTCCTCCACGACGATCAAATCGTGGGCCGCCGCGAGCGTCAGGACCTGGTGCGCCACATGGGGCGCGAGCGTCGCGCCGGTGGGGTTGTGGAGCGCGGAATTCGTGACGTAGAGGCGCGGCCGGTGGGCGGCGAGCGCGGCCTCGAAGCCGGCCACGTCCGGCCCGGCGGGCGTGAAGGGCACGCCGACGATCTTCACCCGGTGGGCGCGCAACAGCGCCTGGAAATTGAAGTAGCAGGGATCGTCCACCAGCACCGTGTCGCCGGGAGAGAGCAGCAGCCGGCAGACGAGGTCGATAGCCTGCGTGCCCGAGGGGGTGAGGACGATCTGCTCCGGCCCCACATCGATGCCGTCGGCCGCGCACTGGCGCGCCAGGAGGCGCCGCAGGGCAAGCGAGCCCTGGGTGGCGCCATAGTCGGTGAGCACCGCGGCGTCCGCCTTGGCGAGGGCGCGGACGGCGCGGCGCAGCGCGGCCTCGGGCATCCAGTCCGGCGGCAGCCAGCCGCAG
>NZ_JBNFNU010000325.1:0-4864 GCF_057364445.1 Xanthobacter sp. BG11Y11_SDJG | reverse complement strand
GCGCGGGCGCGGTCTGCGGCGTGGTGGAGCGCTGGATCGGGGCGGCGGTGGGGGCGGTGTTGGTGGCGGGCGGCGCCTGATAGGTGCGCGAGCCGCGGTTGCCGAACGAGAAGCCGCGCTTCGCCTCGGCCACATCGGCCACCGCCAAAGTCAGGCCCGCCGCCACCGCGAGCGCCGCAAACAGACTGGTTCTCCGGAACATGTTTCCTCCCGCCGCTACCTGACCTAAGGGTAGCTTGACCTTCATATGGTAAGACGGCCCGGAGATTCCAGGGCAGGAGGGTCGCGCCCGTTGAAATCTTGGTGTGCCGCCTGCGGCGGCGCCCTGGTTGCGGCCCGCGCCGGCGGACGGCCGCGCCGGCTGGCGCGGTCGCCCCAAGCCTCGGCTCTCGCTGCGCGCACCTCAGTCCAGGAACTCGCCGTGCGCCTCCACGTGGCGGGCGAGGCCCAGCGTGTGCTCGCGCACCAGGCGCTCGGCCAGGTCCGCGTCGCGCTTCTCGATGGCGGCGACGATGCGGGTGTGGTCGACGATGGAGCGCTGGGCGCGGTGGTCCTGGCCGATGGTGACGTTGCGCACGCCGCGCATGTGCGGGAATAGGCCCTCGGTCATCTCGGCGATCAGCTCGCAGCCGGACATGCGGATGATGATCTTGTGAAAGGCGAGGTTGGCCTCGGAATATTCCGAGACGAACTCCTCCGGGTCGCGGTCGGCGAAGGCGCGCACGTTCTCGCGCAGCTCGCGGATCTCGGCCTCCGAGGCGCGCCCGCAGGCGAGGCGGGCCGCCATGCTCTCCAGCGCCGCCCACACCGTGATCATTTCGAGGATTTCCTGCCGGGTCTTGCGCACCACGAAGATGCCGCGCCGCGGCACAGAGCGCACGAAGCCCTCCTGCTCCAGAAGCGTCATCGCCTCGCGGATGGGGGTGCGGGAGACGCCGAGCTTCTCGGAGAGCTGGCGTTCCTCGAGGCGGATCTCTTCCCGGTGGCTGTAGATGTCCATCTCCATGATGGCCGCCTTGAGGGCCTTGTAGGCCTTCATTCGGAAGCTCGATTCGGTCTCGATCGGCTTCACGTTGATGTCCTGATAGGTCATCGCTCCCCTTCGCCTTAGGCAGTCTTCGTGGCGCGGCGCGGCCCGCATTTCGATGCCGACCAAATACATCATATCAGATGAAGGACTTGTGCGGTGAGGGCAAGGGTTGCCGCAGGCCCATGCAAAGCCGGCGCGCGCCGCGCATCTTCTTGCAACGCAGCATGAAATCGCCCGTTCTGCTGCTGCACCGCGCGTTGACATCCAGTATTTTGAATACCAGAATTCCTCCAGGTGCCCTTCAAGAGGCCCCACACTTCCAGAATGAGGGCCTCGGCCCCGGAGGAACGCCATGCTGATGCGCGTCGATGACATCCTGCGCGAGAAGCGCGATACCCGGATCATCACGGTCCGGGCCAACGAGACCGTCGCCACCGCCGTGAAGATCATGCAGCGGGAGAATGTCTCCTCGGTGATCGTCAAGGACGTGTGCCGCACCGAGGGCAACACCGTCGTCGGCGTGTTCTCCGAGCGCGACGTGACGCGGGCGCTGCTGGCGCATGGCGCCGGCACGCCGGCCGTGGTGCTCGCCAGCCTGCTGAAGCGGGAGGTGATCTCCTGCCGGCTCGCCGATTCCATCGTCACCGTGCTGCGGCTCATGAACGAGCATCAGGTGCGCCATCTGCCGGTGATCGAGGACCATGCGCTGGTGGGCGTCATCAGCGCCACCGACCTGATGCGCCACTATCTGCACGAATCCGAAGTCGCCTCCCACGCGGACCAGGCCCTGAGCGGCATGGGCGCCGAGCTCGCCGTGCTGCGCTGACCGTCCGGCCGGGCGCCGCCACGGCTTGGCCGACGGCGGCCGCGCCCGCACCGGGGAGGGGGCGCGCCGGCCGATCCGACGGCCTCGCACGCCCCCTCCGTTTCACTTTAGTCGAATTCGGTTGCAGGCGGAAAATGGCGGTGATAACGTTTGTATATGGCATACCATATCCAGTAGACACGGATGGATGCCGGGCGCCCACAGCGCTCGCAAGCCGGCTCAAGACCGGCGGAACACACGGTCGGATCGAGGAAATCCAGGGGTAACGGCATGGGCAAGGCGCTCGAGGGCGTGCGTGTCCTGGACATGACGCATGTTCAGTCCGGACCGTCCGCGACCCAGATGCTCGCGTGGCTCGGGGCGGAGGTCATCAAGGTCGAGATGCCCCGCCGCGGGGACATCACGCGGTCCCAGCTCCGGGACAAGTCGAACGTCGACAGTCTCTATTTCACCATGCTGAACGCCAACAAGCGCAGCCTCACGCTCAACATCAAGAGCCCCCAGGGCCAGGAGGCGCTGACCCGCCTGATCGCCCGCTGCGACGTGCTGGTGGAGAATTTCGGACCCGGCGTGCTGGAGCGCCAGGGCTTCGGCTACGACCAGGCGCGCGCCATCAATCCGCGCCTGATCTACGCCACCATCAAGGGCTTCGCCGACGCCTCGGGCATCGACGCCAAGGCCTATGAGACCATCGCCCAGGCCATGGGCGGCGCCATGAGCACCACCGGCTGGCGCTCGGGCCCGCCGACCGCCTCCAGCGCCCAGATCGGCGACACCGGCACCGGCGTCCACTGCCTCGCCGGCGTGCTGGCGGCGCTCTACCAGCGCACGGTCACGGGCGAGGGCCAATTGGTCGAGGTCGCCATGCAGGACTGCGTGATGAACCTCCTCAGGGTGAAGCTGCGCGACCAGCAGCGCCTCGCCTCCGGGCCGCTGCCGGAATATCCCGGCGCCCCCGAGACCGAGTGCGTGCCGCGCGCCGGCAACTGCTCCGGCGGCGGCCAGCCGGGCGCCGCGGTGCGCTGCGCGCCGGGCGGCGAGAACGACTATTGCTACGTCATCATCCAGCCCCAGGGCTGGGCGCCGCTGATGCGGCTCGTGGGCCGCAAGGACCTGATCGACGATCCCAAGTTCGCCAGCCACGAGGCGCGCCTGCAGCGGCTCGACGCGTGCTTCGACGTGATCGAGCGCTGGAGCCTCAAGCGCACCAAGTTCGAGGTGATGGAGGCGCTGAAGGCCATCGACGTGCCGTGCGGCCCGGTGCTCTCCACCAAGGACATCCTGGACGACCGTTCGCTCTACGACCGCGGCTTCCTCGTGGAGGTGCCGCATCCCGAGCGCGGCGCCTACGTCACGCTTGGCTCGCCGATCCAGATGTCGGCGAGCCACGTGCCGGTCGAGCGCGCGCCGCTGCTCGGCGAGCATACGGACGAGGTGCTCGGCGCCCTCGGCTACAGCGCCGAGGAGATCGCCGGCATGCGCACCGCCGGCGCCGTGTGAGGCGCACGCGCCTTAACGCTTTCTTAAACAAGCCGCCTCCGAGAGGGAAAACAACGGGGTGGGGCGGCTCTGTCTTCCTGGAACTAAAATAATAATGTTCTCTAAGGGTGGATGAATGGTGAGTGAATCCGTCAAAGTAGCCGGCCCCAACCGCTGGCTTCAATTGGTGGCCGGCATCGTCTGCATGGTCGCCGCCGCGAATATTCAATATTCCTGGACATTGTTCGTTCCCGAGATCGTTTCCGCCAACAGCTGGACCCGCGCCTCGGTGCAGGTGGCCTTCACGGTGTTCGTGGTTGTGCAGACCTGGGCGACGCCCATCGTCGGCTACTTCATCGACAAATACGGCCCGCGCAACGTGGTGCTGGTGGGCGGCCTGTTCACCGGCCTGTCCTGGGTGCTGAACTCCTATGCCTCCACGCTGCCGGCGCTCTATTTCGCGGCGGCGGTGGGCGGCATCGGCGTCGGCTGCGTCTATGCCACCTGCGTCAACAGCGCGCTGAAGTGGTTCCCCGACCGGCGCGGCCTCGCCGTCGGCCTCACCGCGGCGGGCTATGGCTCGGGCACGGTGGTGACGATCCTGCCCATCGCGGCGATGATCAAGTCGTCGGGCTACCACGAGACCTTCTTCACCTTCGGCCTGATCCAGGGCGCGGTGATCGTCGCCGCGGCGCTGTTCCTCACCGCGCCGACCGGCAGGGAAGTCACCTACTCGTCGACCGTCGCCCAGAGCCGGCGCGACTACACGCTCGGCGAGGCGCTGCGCACCCCGGTGTTCTGGGTCATGCTCACCATGTTCACGCTGACCGTCACCGGCGGCCTGATGGCGGTGGCGCAGCTTGGCGTGATCGCCGAGGACCTGGGCGTGAAGCACGTGGAGGTGAACCTCTACTTCTTCGCCATGGCGGCCCTGCCGTTCGCCCTGATGCTGGACCGCATCCTCAACGGCTTCTCGCGGCCCTTCTTCGGCTGGATCTCCGACCATATCGGCCGCGAGAAGACCATGTTCTTCGCCTTCATGATGGAGGGCATCGGCATCGTCGCGCTCGGCACGTTCGGGCACAATCCGTGGGCCTTCATCGTCCTGTCGGGCATCGTCTTCCTGGCCTGGGGCGAGGTCTACTCCCTGTTCTCGGCGACCGCCGCGGACACCTTCGGCTCCAAGCACATCGGCAAGATCTACGGCATGCTCTACTGCGCCAAGGGCATCGCCGCCCTGCTAGTGCCGGTGGCGAACTCCTGATGGAGGCGACCGGAAGCTGGTCGGTGGTGCTCTATACTGTCGCCGCCATGGACATGACCGCCGCCATCGCCGCGCTTCTGGTGCTGAAGCCCCTGCTGGCGCGCCATCACCGGCTCAACGAGGCCCGCGCCCTCAAGGCGCGCGAGGCGACCGTCTGACCCCTTCCAAGGATCGCGCGCGCCGGAGCATCGCGGCGCGCGCCTGAAGTCCCTCCACCGCCCTCGGGCGGCCCCCTGTTGGCCCCCGACCTGCGTTCGGGGGCCAT
>NZ_JBNFNU010000324.1:0-4867 GCF_057364445.1 Xanthobacter sp. BG11Y11_SDJG | reverse complement strand
CCGCGCCTCGGCGAGGCGGTGGCGGCGGCGCGCCTCGCGCTGCTCGGCCTGCCGAAAACCGGGCCAGGGGCTGATCATCGCCCACCGTCACTATGACCGTCTCGGCGGGCATCCCTCCGGCGTGAAGGCGGAGCAGCGGCTGTTGGCGCGCATCGGCCGGCGGCGCATCCATGTGCTGCGCGCCCGGGTGCTGTTGGCCGACGGTATGAGCGAGCAGCCGGACGCGGGGCGGGGCGAGGAGGCGGGCGTTCTCCACCTAAAATAAGCCCCAGTGTGCGATAAGGTCTTGGTGGTGTCGCAGCCATCGGGCTTCATCCGCCCGCGGCGAAGCGCCGAGGGAGGGGTCCATGCTGGTGGGGCATCGTCTCGTTCGGGTCGGGTTTGCGGTGGTGTTGGCACTCACTTCGGCGGCGGCGCTGGCCCAGACCCCGCCGCCTCGGCCGCCGGCACGGCCCGAGGTGCCGGTTCCCCAGCCACGGCCCCAGCCGGCCCAAAGCGCTCCGACCCCCGCTCCGGCCCCCGTGCCGGCGCCGCAGGCCCAGGCTCCGACCGCCCGGCCTCCGCCAAGACCTTCCAGCGCGCCGAGCTGTCCGCCACTGCGCGACGCTACGAGCGCTTCCTGCGGCGCGGCGCGACGCCGCCGACCCAGCCCCTCGACAAGCTGCGGCGCGACGCCGATGCCGCCTATCAGCGCAATGACGCACGCGGCGCGGCGCAGCTCTACGCCGCCGTGGTGGTGGCGAGCCCGGACGACGCGGCCTCCTGGATGCGGCTCGCCCGCGCCCTCGCGGCCATCAAGCCCACCGAGAAGGAAAGCGCCTTCACCTTCACCGACAACGCGCTCGGCGCGGCCTACATCGCCTATCGCCGCGCCGGCACGGCGGCGCTGGAGGGCGACGCACTCGCTTTCATCGCCCGCATCGACGCCGGGCGCGGCACCTGGCGCTCGGCCATCGACACCATGAAGGCGGCGCTCGATCTGCGCGACAATGCCGCCGACCGCGCCTTCTTCGAGAAGATGAAGGAGGAGCACGGCTTCCGCATGCTCGACTACACGGTCGAATCGGATGCCGCCGCGCCGCGGGCGTGCGCGCAGTTCTCCGAAGACCTGAAGGGCGGCACCGACTTCTCCGCCTTCGTGCAGGTGGAGGGCATGGACAAGCCCGCCGTCACCGCCGAGGAGCGGCAGATCTGCGTGGAGGGCCTGAAGCACGGCGAGCACTATGAGGTGCGCCTGCGCCCCGGCATCCCCGCCGCCATCGGCGAGACCACCCGCAAGGGAGCGGAACTGTCCATCTATGTGCGCGACCGGCGCCCCGCCGCGCGCTTCGGCGGCCGCAATTACGTCCTGCCCAGCGTCGGCCAGAAGGGCATCCCCATCACCACCGTCAACACCAAGGCGGTGAAGGTCTCGATCCTGCGCATCGGCGACCGCGGCCTCGTGCCCACGGCGCTCGACGGCGAGTTCCGGCAGGCGATCGAGTTCTACGTGCGCGAGCGCCTGAAGGAGGGCGCGGCGATCCCGGTGTTCGACGGCATTCTGGAGGTGGACAGCCCGCTGAACGCCGACGTGACGACCGCCATCCCCGTCACCGAGGCGCTCGGCCAGCTCCAGAGCGGCGTCTATGTGATGACCGCCGCGCCCGACCCGGCGCCCACGTCCGAGGACGGCGACTACGAGACCATCTCCACCCAGTGGTTCATCGTCTCCGACCTCGGCCTCACCGCGGTGTCGGCGCGCGACGGCGTCCATGTGATGGTGCGCTCGCTCGGCGGCGCCGAGCCGGTGGCGGGGGTCGAGGTGCGCCTCGTCGCCAAGTCCAACGAGGTGCTCGGCACCCGCACCACCGACGCGAACGGCCTCGTCCGCTTCGACCCCGGCCTCGCGCGCGGCCCGGCGGGCCTGGAGCCCGAGGTGGTGGTGGCGCAGACCAAGGCGGGCGACTACGCCTTCCTCTCCCTCAAGGACCAGGGCTTCGACCTCACCGACCGCGGCGTCGCCGGGCGCGAGGCACCCGGGCCGCTGGATGCCTTCCTCGCCGCGGAGCGCGGCGTCTACCGTTCGGGCGAGAGCGTCCATCTCACCGCTTTGCTGCGCGACGCCAAGGGCAATGCCGCCCCCGGTTTGCCCATCACCCTCGTGCTCCAGCGCCCGGACGGCGTGGAGGACCGCCGCCTCGTCTCCGAGGACGGCGGCGCGGGCGGGCGCACGGTGGACCTGCCGCTGCTCAAGGGCGCCATGACCGGCACCTGGCGCGTCAAGGCGTTCAGCGATCCGAAGGCCGCGCCCATCGGCGAGACTACCTTCCTGCTGGAGGACTATGTCCCCGACCGGGTGGAGTTCGAGCTCTCCACCGCCGCCACCGCGGTGCCGCGCGCCGGCTCCGTGGAGGTGCTGCTGAACGGGCGCTATCTGTTCGGCGCTCCCGCCGCTTTGCTTGACGTGGAGGCGGAGAGCGAACTGCGCCTCGCGCCCGCCGGGCGCAAGGCGTTCCCCGGCTTCCTGTTCGGCAATTCCGAGGACGAGGTGCTGGCGGACCGCAACCCGGCCCCCGACGCCGCGCGCACCGACGCCAAGGGCCGCGCCAGCATCCGCTTCGGCGCCGGCACCCTGCCGCGCACCGACCGGCCGCTGGAGATCGAGGCGATCGTGCGCCTCGTGGAGGCGGGCGGGCGCGCGGTGCAGCGCACGCTCACCATCCCGGTCGCCGCCGCCGGCAGCCAGATCGGCGTGAAGCCGCTGTTCGATGCCCGCGTGCGCGAAGGCGAGCCGGCGGCGTTCGAGGTGGTGGTCGCCGCCCCCGACGACAAGCCCCGCGCGGCCAGCGGGCTCACCTGGCGCCTGTCGCGCCTGGAGACGCGCTACCAGTGGTACAAGGTGGACGGCGCCTGGCAGTACGAGCCGGTGAAGATCGTCAGCCGCGTGGGCGAGGGCCGCTTCGACGTTGCGGCGGACGCCCCCGCCCGGCTCCAGCTGCCCACCGATTTCGGCCGCTACCGGCTGGACGTGACCGGGCCGGGCCTGCCGCTCACCTCGCTGCCGTTCGAGGCCGGCTTCGGCGGCGGCGCCAGCGCCGACACGCCTGACCGCCTGGAGCTGACGCTGGGCTCCGACGCGTATGCCGCCGGCGACACGCTGGAAGCCACCATCACCGCCCGCGCCCCGGCGCCGCCACGGTGATGGTGATGAACGAAAGCGTGCTGGCCACCCGCACCCTGAAGCTGGAGAAGGGTGCCAACAAGGTGGCGTTCAAGGTGGAGCCCGGCTGGACCCCCGGCGCCTACGTGGTCGCCTTCTATCACCGCCCGCTGGATGTCGCGGCCGGCCGCATGCCGGGCCGCGCCATCGGCCTCGGCTGGTTCTCCGTCGACCGCGCCGCCCGCACCCTGAACGTGGAGCTGGGCGGCCCGGCGGAGATCCGCCCCGAGACGACGCTCGATGTTCCCGTCACCGTCACCGGGCTCACGCCCGGCGAGCAGGCTTTTGTGACGCTCGCGGCGGTGGATGTGGGCATCCTCAACCTCACCGGCTACAAGCCGCCGAACCCGGACGCCGCCATCCTCGGCCAGCGGCGGCTCGCGCCGGAGATCCGCGATCTCTACGGCGCGCTGATCGACGGCATGCGCGCCAATGCCGGGCGGCTGCGCTCCGGCGGCGACGGCGGCGAGGAGCTGACGCTGGCGAGCCCGCCCACCCAGCCGCCGCTGGCGCTGTTCTCGGGCCTCGTCGCGGTGGGGCCGGACGGCACGGCGCGCGTCTCCTTCCCCATCCCCGCCTTCGACGGAACCGTCCGGCTGATGGCCATCGCCTGGAGCGCCGACAAGCTCGGCCACGCCGCCCGCGACGTGCTGGTGCGCGACCAGGTGGTGCTGCTGCCGACCCTGCCGCGCTTCCTCGCCAATGGCGACCGCGGCTCGATCCACCTGGACGTGACGCCGATCACAGCGCCGGCGGGCGACTACCGCCTGGAGGTGACGGGCACGGGCGCGGTGGCGACCCCGGTGCCCCGGCCCGACGCTGAAGCTCGCCGCCGGCGAGCGCCAGTCCGTCCGCCTGCCGTTGGAGGGCAGGGCGGTGGGCGCCGGCTCGCTGGCGGTGCGCCTGGTCGGCCAGGGCGTCGACATCCGCCGCACCTATGCGGTGAATGTGCGTCCGGCCTATCCGGAGATCGAGCGGCGCACGGTGCGCAATCTCGCCCCCGGCGAGAGCATCACCGTCAACGCCGCTTTGGTGCAGGACCTGGTGCCCGGCACCGGGTCGGTGGCGGTGAGCGCCGCGCCGGTCTCCACCATCGACGTGCCGGCGCTGCTCTCGGCGCTCGACCGCTACCCCTATGGCTGCTCCGAGCAGATCACCAGCCGCGCGTTGCCGCTGCTCTATTTCAACGAACTGGCCCAGCTCACCGGCAAGGACACCGACCCCGGCGCCGCGGATCGCATCCGCGACGCCGTCGCCCGCGTGCTGGCGCGGCAGGGCTCGGACGGCTCGTTCGGCCTGTGGGCGGCGGGCGGCAGCGACACCTGGCTCGACGCCTACGTGACCGACTTCCTCGGCCGCGCGCGGGAGAAGGGCTATGCGGTGCCGGACATCGCCTTCCGCCTCGCGCTCGACCGGCTGCGCAACGTCGTCAACCTCGCCGGGGCGCAGTTCGACGAGGCCAGCGAGGGCCTGGCCTATGCGCTCTATGTGCTGGCCCGCAACGGCCGCGCCCCGCTGGGCGACTTGCGCTATCTCGCCGATGCGCGGCTCTCCGACATCTCCTCGCCGCTCTCGCAGGGCCAGGTGGGCGTCGGCGCTGGCACTGCTCGGCGACCGCACCCGGCGCCGATGCGGTGCTGAAGGTGGCGCTGGACGGCCTGCCCACGG
>NZ_JBNFNU010000323.1:0-4869 GCF_057364445.1 Xanthobacter sp. BG11Y11_SDJG | reverse complement strand
CCGCGGAGCGCCCGGGCGCGGCTCGGCGCGCCGCTGAGCGGTCAGAAGCGGTAGTTGACGCCCGCGCGCAGCACGCCGCCGTCGAAGCCGACGCTGCGCGGGCCGAACACGGTCTGGAACGCGGTCGAGCCGAGATCGACGTAAAGATATTCGAGCTTGGTGCTCCAGTTCACGCCGAGCGCCACCTCCACGCCGGCGCCCACGGTCCAGCCGGAATGGTTGGCGCTGGAGGACATGCCGAGGACCTCGAGGCTGCCCTGTCCCCAGGCATAGCCCAGGGTGCCGTAAAGCAGGATGCGGTCGAAGGTGTAGCCGCCGCGAATGCGTACCGTGCCGAGCTCGTCCAGCGAGATCGGTCCGGCGGAGATGGCGGCGAAGTCGAAATCCACCTCGGCGCCAACCACGAAGGGTCCGCTGATCTGGATGTTGTAGCCCGCCTGAAAGCCGCCCAGAAGGCCGGTCGGGTCCTCGAAATTGGACGTGCCCCAGCCGTAGCCCACATTGGCGCCGACATAGAAGCCGGACCAGCTGAAGGCGTTCATGGGCTGCGCATAGGCCATCGGCGCGCCATAGGCCATGTCGGCGGCGGCGGCCGGCCAGGCGGCGGCAACGGCGAGCGCCACGGCAGGAAGAGCCGAGAGACGACGAAACATGTGAAATTCTCCGCAACGTGCCACGCACCCCCCTGGCGCAGGACGCCGCATCCTTGCGCGCAGGGGTTGCCCGAACCTTCCGCCAATCCCCGTCAGGCCGTCATGGTGAATGCGCCATTCACCATGCGGCGCCTTGCGCCTTGCGCGTTTGAAAGGGCGATGGTTTCATAGTGTGGATTGCGTTGTGCACAGCCATGGCGTGTTGTCGTTAACGCCGACTGAAGATGCCGCCCCCTGGCCCTCGGCGCGGCCAATGCCTAACTTGCGCCCATGAACGGCCGCCGCCCCACCGACCCGCCCGAGATCGCCCGCGCCCCCGACGACACCGCACCGGATGCCCCGGTTCCCGTCCCTGCGCCCGAAGCGTCAGCGGAGGAGGATGCACCGGCAGCGGAGAGTCTCGCCACCGGCCGGGAGGCGATTATCAAGGCGGTGAAGCACGCGCCCGCGGGGCCGGGCGTCTATCGCATGATCGATCGTGCCGGCCAGGTGCTCTATGTGGGCAAGGCCAAGAGCATCAAGAAGCGGGTCCTGAGCTATACCCGCCCGGTGGGCCACACCAACCGCATCGCCCGCATGATCGCCGCCACCGTCGCCATGGAGTTCGTCTCCACGCGAACGGAGCCCGAGGCGCTGCTTTTGGAGGCGAACCTCATCAAGCAGCTGAAGCCGCGCTTCAACGTGCTGCTGCGCGACGACAAGTCCTTCCCCTATATCCTCATCACCGCCGACCACGTCTCGCCGCAGATCCTCAAGCATCGCGGCGCGCGCTCCCGGCCGGCGACTATTACGGCCCGTTCGCCAGCGTGTGGGCGGTGGACCGCACCATCAACGCGCTCCAGCGCGCCTTCCTGCTGCGCTCGTGCTCGGACAGCTATTACGAGAACCGCACGCGGCCCTGCCTGCTGTTCCAGATCAAGCGCTGCGCCGGCCCGTGCACCGGCGAGGTGGGCCACGAGGACTACAAGGAACTGGTGCGCGAGGCGCGCGCCTTTCTCTCCGGCCGCTCCCGCGCGGTGAAGGAGGAGCTGGCGCGCGAGATGGAGGCGGCCTCCCACGACCTCGAATTCGAGCGCGCGGCGCGGCTGCGCGACCGGCTCGCCGCGCTCTCGGCGGTGCAGGGCTCGCAGGGCATCAACCCGCGCGGCGTGGAGGAGGCGGACGTGTTCGCCGCCACCCAGCAGGGCGGCGCCACCTGCATCGAGGTGTTCTTCTTCCGCACCGGCCAGAACTGGGGCAACCGCGCTTATTATCCCCGCGCCGACCGCTCGCTCTCCGAGGCCGAGGTGCTGGGCGCGTTCCTCTCCCAGTTCTACGAGGACAAGCCGGCGCCGCGCCTCATCCTCCTCTCCCACGAGGTGGAGGAGCAGGGCCTGATCGGCGAGGCGCTCTCGGAGAAGGCCGGCTTCAAGGTGGAGATCGCGGCGCCCAAGCGGGGCGAGAAGCGCGACCTGGTCGCGCATGCGCTCCAGAACGCGCGCGAGGCGCTCGCCCGCACGCTCGCGGAAACCGCCACCCAGCAGAAGCTGCTGGACGGGGTAGCGCAGGCGTTCGGCCTCCCCGCGCCGCCGCGGCGCATCGAGGTCTACGACAATTCCCACATCATGGGCACCAATGCGGTGGGCGGCATGATCGTCGCCGGCCCGGAGGGCTTCGCCAAGGGCCAGTACCGCAAGTTCAACATCCGCTCGACCGACCTCACGCCCGGCGACGATTTCGGCATGATGCGCGAGGTGCTGCGCCGCCGCTTCTCGCGCCTGCTGAAGGAGGCGCCGCGGGGCGAGGCAGCGTCGGCGCCTCCCCCCTTGTGGGGATGGGGATGGGGTGGGGGTCGGCCGGCCCGCGACGGAGCCGGTCGAAGCCGAGGAGCCAAGGACACCTCCCACCCCGAACTCCCCCGCAAGGAGGAAGGGTGGATCGCGCAACGGCGGCACCTCCGCCGATCTGCCGCCGCCGGACGAGGACATCGGCCCGGGCGCCTATCCCGCCGAGGAGGAGGACGCCCCCGTCGCCGCCGACACCCCGCCCTGGCCGGATCTGGTGCTGATCGACGGCGGCCTCGGCCAGCTCAACGCCGCGCGCCAGGTGCTGGAGGAACTGGGCATCACCGACGTGCCGCTGGTGGGCATCGCCAAGGGGCTCGACCGCGAGGCCGGGCGCGAGCAGTTTTTCCTTCCCGGCAAGACACCGTTCCGCATGGAGCCGCGCGACCCGGTGCTGTATTTCATCCAGCGCCTGCGCGACGAGGCGCACCGCTTCGCCATCGGCTCGCACCGGGCGCGGCGCAAGAAGGACATCACCGAAGCCGGGCTGCAGGCGATTGCCGGCGTCGGCCCCACCCGCAAGCGGGCGCTGCTGCGCCATTTCGGCACGCTGAAGGCGATCGAGCGGGCCTCGCTCGCCGATCTCGGCCAGGTGGACGGCATCAATGCCGCCACCGCCCAGGCGGTCTATGATTATTTTCACGGCCGGCCTTGAACCCGCCGCTCCCGGCCTCGTTCCTTGACGGGGGCGCCGGAGCCGACCAAGGAAGAGCGACAGGTCCGGGTGCCGCGCTCCCGCGCCCGCAGGAAGAGTGATCCCATGGCAGACGCCGCCACCCGCCCCGCACCTCCCAGCACCGCCCCGGCGGCGCGCGGCCACGCGTTCTCGCTGCCGAACCTGCTGACCTACGGGCGCTGCGTGGCCGTCCCGGTGGTGGCCGCCTGCCTGTTCTGGTCGGACATCCTCCAGGGCGGCCTGTGGCTGCGCTGGCTGGCGCTGGCGCTGTTCATCGCCGCCGCCGTGACCGATTTCTTCGACGGCTATCTGGCGCGCGCCTGGTCGCAGCAGTCCGCCATCGGCCGGATGCTCGACCCGATCGCCGACAAGCTCCTGGTCTCCACCTGCCTTTTGATGCTGGCCTCCGACGGCACCATCCGCGGCTGGTCCCTGTGGGCCGCCATCGTCATCCTGTGCCGGGAGATCTTGGTCTCGGGCCTGCGCGAGTTCCTGGCCGAGCTGCGCGTCTCGGTGCCGGTCTCGCGGCTCGCCAAGTGGAAGACCGCCATGCAGCTCGTGGCCGTCGGCGTGCTGATCGCCGGCCCGGCGGGCGAGAAGGTGCTGCCGGGCGTCTCGTTCCTCGGCCTGACGCTGCTGTGGGTGTCGGCGGTGCTGACGCTCTATACAGGCTACGACTATTTCCGCGCCGGGGCGCGTCATCTGGTGGAGGACCGGCGATGAAGGTTCTCTATTTCGCCTGGCTGCGCGAGCGTGTCGGCCGCGCCGAGGAGACCGTGGCGCCGCCGGCCGAGGTGGTGACGGTGGCGGACCTCGCGCGCTGGCTCGCGGCGCAGGACGAGGCCCATGCCCATGCGTTCGAGAACCTGGCGGTGGTGCGCGCCGCCCTCGACCGGCGCCACGTGAAGCCGGACGCGCCGATCGCCGGGGTGCGGGAGATCGCCTTCTTCCCGCCCATGACCGGAGGCTGAGCATGTTCGAGGTGCGCGTCCAGAGCGCCGTGTTCGATGCCAGCGCGGAAGCCGCGCGACTGTCGGACGCCCGCACGGATGTCGGCGCCCTCGTCACCTTCACCGGCCTGTGCCGCGCCGATCCCGACGCGGACGGCGCGCCGCTCACCGCCTTGGTGCTGGAGCACTATCCCGGCATGGCGGAAGAGGAGATGGCGCGCCATCTCGACGAGGCGCGACGGCGCTGGCCGCTCACCGGCGCCGTCATCGTCCACCGCCACGGGCGCATCCTGCCCGGCGAGCCGATCGTGCTGGTGGTGACCGCGTCCGCCCACCGCGAGGCGGCGTTCGCGGCGGCCGCCTTCCTGATGGACTGGCTGAAGACCAACGCCCCCTTCTGGAAGAAGGAGGAGCGCGGCGCGGCCGGCGATTGGGTCGCCGCCAAGGCGAGCGACGACGACGCCGCTGCGCGCTGGACCGCCGGCTGAGGCGTTCCGCACTGGGCCGGCAGTGCCTGTGGACGCCCATCGCCGCGCCCCGAGCCACCGCTTTTTTCTTACACCAGGACCGCGTAGAAGGAGGCGGATGCCAACCTGCCGCCCACGGCTAGGCTCGGACATCGACACGGGCCTGAAAGCGGGCCGGGAGGCGAGCATGGGTCGCAGGTCCACCACCACGGGCGGGCGCGCCCGCATGCCCCATGGCCCTACCCTTTTTGACGGCACTGCTGCTGGCCGCCGCCGCGGCGATGCCGGCGCGCACGCGCC
>NZ_JBNFNU010000322.1:0-4876 GCF_057364445.1 Xanthobacter sp. BG11Y11_SDJG | reverse complement strand
CCGGCACCCGCCAGCACCGCCACCGGCCTCGATCCTGCGCGCATGCCTTCCGCCGGCCAGCTCAACCTCACGCCGCAGGACCTGCTGCCGGCCTGGGGCGGCGGCGGCAAATCTCCAGGCCGACCCCGCCGGCCCCCGCTCTGCCGGCCTCGCTGCCCGCCTCCGCGCCCCTGCCCCCGCGCCGCCCGGCCTGAGGACATCGGCCGGCGATGGCCGTATAGTGGGCGCAGATGGCCGCAAGGATCACCTGATGGACGCCGAGGACCTGATCGCCGACTTCGACCTTCTGGACGACTGGGAGGACCGCTATCGCCACGTGATCGAACTCGGCCGCGCTTTGCCGCCCTTTCCCGAAACCGAGCGCACCGAGGCCAACAAGGTCCAGGGCTGCGCCAGCCAGGTCTGGCTTGTGGGCCGGCGCACCGAGGGTCCCGCGGGCACGGTTCTGGAGTTCGAGGGCGATTCGGACGCCCATATCGTGCGCGGCCTCGTCGCCGTGCTGCTCGGCCTCACCTCCGGGCGCACGCCGGAGGCGATCTTGAACACCGACGTGCTCGCCACCTTCCGCCGCATCGGCCTGGAGGGCCACCTGACGCCGCAGCGCTCCAACGGTCTGCGATCCATGGTGGAACGCATCCGCGGCTTCGCCCGCGCCGCGCTCGCCGAGGCGTGAGGGCCGCCTGAGGCGGCACAGGGTCGCGGCCCCGCAGACCGATCCCTGCGTCCAGGGCATCGACGCCGCGGCGGGACTTGGCTATGGTCCGCGGACAGCGGATTTGGAATGTCTCGAAGGCGCCTGGCGACGTGTGATCCAGTGACCCGCGTCGGCAGCGGCGCAGCAACGGCCGCACGCCATTCGGGAGCTCCGCAGCGATCCGCTCGGTGACAGGCTCACAGGCAAGACGATCGGCCCTCCGCTGGGCGGGGATGGACAGGCGGCCTGGAAAATCCGCCTCGCGGCGGCCATAGTCGGCCTGAGCGCGAGCAAGAGCGATACCCGGCCGGCGGCGCCTGCGCTGCCCGGCCCGGCGACAATGATGGAGCCGGCAATGGACCTCGATCCGGTCACTCTCGCACGCATCCAGTTCGCCTTCACGGTCTCCTTCCACATCATCTTCCCGAGCTTCACCATCGGCCTGTCGGCCTTCATCGCCGTGCTGGAACTGCTGTGGCTGAAAACCGGGCGCGAGGTGTTTCACCGGCTCGCCCGCTACTGGACCAAGATCTTCGCGGTCTCGTTCGCCATGGGCGTGGTCTCCGGCATCGTCCTGTCCTACCAGTTCGGCACCAATTGGAGCCGCTTCGCCGAGGTGGTGGGCTCGGTGATCGCGCCGCTGATCGGCTTCGAGGTGCTCACCGCCTTCTTCCTGGAGGCGACCTTCCTCGGCATCATGCTGTTCGGCTGGAACCGGGTGCCCGCCTGGCTGCATGTGCTGTCCACCTGCGTGGTCGCCTTCGGCACCTTCATGTCGGCGTTCTGGATCCTCTCCGCCAACAGCTGGATGCAGACGCGGCCGGGTTCGAGATGCGCGACGGCGTCGCCTATCCGCTCGACTGGCTGGAGATCATCTTCAATCCGAGCTTCCTGCACCGCCTGCCGCACATGCTGCTCGCGGCCTACCTCACCACCTCGCTGGTGGTGCTGGCAGTGGGCGCGCGCTACCTACTGGGCGGCCGCTTCCAGGAAGAGGCGAAGGTGATGGTGGTGATGGCGATCGGCATGCTCGCCGTGGTGGGGCCGATCCAGGCCTTCGTGGGCGACGCCCACGGCCTCAACACCGCCAAGTACCAGCCGGCCAAGATCGCCGCCATCGAGGCCCACTGGGACGGCTCCAAGCCGGCCCCCTGGTGCTGTTCGCCTGGCCGGACGAGAAGGCGGAGAAGAACCTGTTCGAGATCTCGATCCCGGGGGGCGCCTCGCTGATGATCACCCACTCCCTCACCGGCCTGTTCCCGGGGCTGAAGGACTTCCCGCCGCAGGACCGCCCGCCGGTGATCGGCCCGTTCTTCGGCTTCCGTGCCATGGTGGGCGTCGGCGTGGTGATGATCCTGTTCGGCTGGGTCGGCGCCTATCTCCTGTGGCGCCGCAAGGTGTTCGAGACGCGGTGGTATCTCTGGCCGGCCTCGTTCGCCTGGCCGCTCGGCTTCATCGCCATCCTGTCGGGCTGGATCGTCACCGAGCAAGGCCGCCAGCCCTGGGTGGTGCAGGGCATCCTGCGCACCGCCGACGCGGTCTCGCCGGTGATCGGCTGGAGCGTGGCGGTGACGCTGGTGCTGTTCATCATCGTCTATTCCATCGTCTTCGCCACCGGCCTCTATTTCATGAACCGGCTGATCGTGAAGGGCCCCGGCGGCACGCTGATCGAGCCGCCCCGCAAGGAGCGTCCCACCCGTCCGCTGGCCGCCGCCCACGGCGAGGGCCAGATCACCCCCGGCGCATAAGGCACAGGAGCGGACCATGGAATGGTACCTGCCCGTCATCTGGGGCCTCATCATCGGCGTCGCGGTGATCATGTATGTGATCCTCGACGGCTTCGACCTCGGCATCGGCATCCTGTTCCCCTTCGCCCGGGAGGAGAAGCAGCGCGACACCATGATGAACACGGTGGCGCCATTCTGGGACGGCAACGAGACCTGGCTCGTGCTCGGCGGCGGCGGCCTGTGGGTCGCCTTCCCGAAGGCCTATGCGGTGGTGATGCCGGCGCTCTATCTGCCGGTCATCATCATGCTGCTGGCGCTGGTGTTCCGCGGTGTCGCCTTTGAATTCCGCTGGGTGGCGGCGTCGAGCCGCAAATGGTGGAACCTCGCCTTCTCCGGCGGCTCGCTGGTGGCCGCCTTCAGCCAGGGCGTGATCCTGGGCGGGCTGGTGCAGGGCATTACCGTGGCGAACGGCCAGTTCGCCGGCGGGCCGCTCGACTGGGCGACCCCGTTCGCCTTCCTGTGCGGGATCGGCGTGGTAGCCGGCTATGCGCTGCTCGGCGCCACCTGGCTGCTCATCAAGACCGAGGGGGCGATCGCCGATCGCGCCCGCGCCCAGGCGCTGCCGCTGCTCTATGTGGTGCTCGCCTTCATGGCGGCGGTGAGCCTGTGGACGCCGCTCGCCTTCGACCGCATCGCCGTGCGCTGGTTCTCGACCCCCAACATCTTCTTCCTGGCGCCGTGCCGATCGTCACCGCGCTGGTCGCCTATCTGGTGTGGCGCTGGCTGAAGGCCGGCCGCGAGATGCTCCCCTTCTTCGGCACGGTGGGGCTGTTCCTGCTGGGCTTCCTCGGGCTCGCCATCTCCACCTTCCCCTACCTCGTGCCGCCCTCCCTCACCGTGTGGCAGACCGCGGCGGCGGCGCCGAGCCAGATCCTGATGCTGTTCGGCGTCATCTTCCTGCTGCCGGTGGTGCTGGGATACATCGTGTTCGTGTATTGGATCTTCCGCGGCAAGGTGCGCGAGGGCGAAGGCTACCACTCGACGGACCGGCGGGCGGCGCGGCCGCGCCCCGACGCCGTTTCGCGCGGCAGCGGAGCGGGCCGGCCGGCGGAAGGCTCAGTCGCCCTTCGCCATCGCCCCCAGCTCCTTGTCGACGAAATAGGCCGCATGCGGCCCGGCGCCGATCAGGTCGATGCGGTCGAGGATCTTGCGGCAGAGCTTCTCCTCCTCGTGCTGCTCGCGCGCGAACCAGGCCAGGAACTCGTCGGTCTCGTAGCTGCGCTCGGCGCGCGCCAGTTCGATCGCCGCGGTAATGCCCGCCGTCACCTTGCGCTCCTCCTCCTGGATGCGCAGGAACAGGCCGCGGATATCTGCGGCCGAGATCACCGGCCGCTGGTGCCCGTGCAGGGTGATCTGGGCGCCGAGATCGTCGAGGAAGGCGAAGAACTTCAGCATGTGCTCCAGCTCTTCCTTGGCATGGCCGAGGAGGAACTGGGTCACCCCCTCGAACTTGTTGCCGGCGGCCCAGGCAGCGGCCTGGGTGTAGATGTGGTGCGCCTCCATCTCGCCGTTCAGCAGTTCATTCAGCTTGGCTTCCAGTTTCTGGCTGACCATGATCGTCTCCCGACACGCGCGCGCCGCCACGGCGCGCCCCCGTTCGCGGGCGGAACCGTAGCGCGGGCCCTGCGGCGATCAACCGGCAGATGGAAGAGAAGAAGCAAATATGAAATAGACTAAATTCAGACTGGACAGCTGTTCCAAGCATTCCCAGCGCAAAATGCAGTTGATCTTAGGAGATCCCTCTTCGGCACGGGCCGCCCCTCCGGCGCCGCCGCGCGCTCACTCCGCCGCGTCCTCCGCGGGACAGGCCGAGCTGCTGCGCCCGCACCGGCGCGAACGAGCGGCGGTGGTGGATGCAGGGGCCGTGCTTCACCAGCGCCGCGCCGTGCTCGGCGGTGCCATAGCCCATGTGCCGCTCGAAGCCGTAGTCCGGGAAGCTGAGGCCGAGTTGCGCCATCAGCCGGTCGCGCGTCACCTTGGCGACGATGGAGGCGGCGGCGATGGAGGCGATCAGCCCGTCGCCGCCGATGATGGCCTCCGCCGGGCAGGGCAGCAGCGGCGGGTCGTTGCCATCCACCAGCACGAAAGCGGGTTTGACCGGCAGCGCGCGCACGGCATTGGCGAGCGCCCACAGGGTTGCCTGGCGGATATTGTCGCGGTCGATGCGCGCCGGCGGGGCGAGGCTCACGGCGATGTGCGCGGTGGCGCAGATCTCGAGGTACAGCGTCTCGCGCCGGGCCCTCGGCAGCTTCTTGGAATCATCGAGGCCCTGCGGCACCCGCGCGGGATCGAGGATCACGGCCGCGGCCACCACCGGTCCCGCCAGCGGCCCGCGCCCCACCTCGTCGGCGCCCGCCACCGGCAGCAGGCCGGATTCCAGCAGCGCCGCCTCGCG
>NZ_JBNFNU010000321.1:0-4880 GCF_057364445.1 Xanthobacter sp. BG11Y11_SDJG | reverse complement strand
CCGCGCGCCTCCTCCCGGCGGGCGGCCTCGCCCGCTGGCGCGCCGGCGCCGACCGGCTCAAGGAGGCGTTCGCGATGGCGCTCCTCGCCATGAACGCGCACCGCCTGCGCACCTTCCTCACCATGCTGGGCATCATCATCGGCATCGCCTCGGTGGTGTGCGTGGTGGCGCTCGGGGAAGGCTCGCGCCAGCGCGTGCTCGCCAACATCTCGAGCCTCGGCACCAACACGCTGGAGATCTTCGCCGGCCGCAGCTTCGGCGACACCCGCTCGGGCCGCATCACCACCCTGGTGGCAGCCGACGCCGACGCCCTCGCGCGCCAGCACTACGTGGCCGCGGTGACGCCCACCGTCTCCACCCAAAGCACGGTGCGGTTCGGCGCGGTGGAGGCCAGCGCGCTGGTGAACGGCGTCGGTGTCGGCTATTTCGCGGCACGCGGCACCCGGCTCGCGGCCGGGGCGCTTCTTCGACGCCGAGAGCGTAAAGACGCGCGCGCTCGATGCGGTGATCGACGAGAACACCCGCAAGACGCTGTTCGGCACCCTGGCTGGCAGCCCGGTCGGCAGGGTGATCCTGGTGGGTGACGTGTTCTGCCGCGTGGTGGGCGTCGCCGCGCCGCAGCAGTCGGGCTTCGGATCGAGCCAGAACCTGTCGATCTATCTGCCCTATACGGCGGTGCAGACGCGCATCCTCGGCAGCAGCACCCTGCGCTCCATCACCGTGAAGGTGGCGGACGACGCGCCCATGGCGGCGGCGGAGCGCGAGGTCGCCCGCTTGCTGGCCCAGCGCCACGGCCGCACCGACTTCTTCATCCTCAACACCGACGACATCCGCAGGACCATCACCTCCACCACCGAGACCATGACGGCGCTGATCGCCGCCATCGCCGTGATCGCGCTGGTGGTGGGCGGGATCGGCGTGATGAACATCATGCTGGTTTCGGTGTCGGAGCGGGTGTCCGAGATCGGCGTGCGCATGGCGGTGGGGGCGCGGCGCGCCGACATCCTGCACCAGTTCCTCATCGAGGCGGTGCTGGTGTGTCTGGTGGGCGGGGTCGCCGGCATCGTCCTCGCGCTCGCCACCGGCGCGCTGTTCCAGCTCCTGGGCGTGAACTTCCAGTTGGTCTATTCCGGCACGTCCATGGTGGCGGCGGTGGCGTGCGCGAGCCTGATCGGCGTGCTGTTCGGCTACCTGCCGGCGCGCAACGCCTCGCGCCTCGATCCGGTGGCGGCGCTGTCGACCGCCTGAGCGATGCCGGTGCGGCCCGCGGTGCGGCCGGGCAGGCCCGCTCAGGCCCTGCGGGCGCGGCGCCAGGCGGCAGGCGTTTCCCCGCAGAAGCGGCGGAACACCCGCGTGAAATGCGCCTGGTCGGAAAAGCCCGCCGCCAGCGCCAACTCCCGCAGCGGCAAATCGGACGACGACAGCAGGTGCTGGACGCGCCGCATGCGGGCCTGCATGTGCCATTGGCTGGGCGGCACGCCGGTGGACGCCTTGAAGGCGTGGCTGAAATAGGATTGGGACAGGTCGGTGAGCGCCGCCAGTTCTTCCAGGCGGATGTTCCTGAAGCTGTTGTCCTCGATGAAGGACGTCACCCTGCGCAGCTGCCGCTCGGACAGCGGCGTGCGCCGCGCGGCGGGGCTGCGCCCCAGTTGCAGCAGATCGATGAACAGCGCCAGCACCAGGCCGTCGCCATAGAGGTCGTGGTGCCCCTCCGGCTCCAGGCATTCGCGCGCGATCAGGCCGGCGAGGGTGTGGATGCGCGGGTCCATGAAGCCGAGGCGCGGCGTCGCGAGCCGCTCGCCATCGAGGTCCTCGCCGATCCGCGCCGCCAGCGTCGGCACATCGAAATGCAGATCGAGGTGGCGCAACTCGCCGGCCGTCTCCACCCGCGACCACAGCGGCATCTCCGCCGGCACGTAGCTCATGTGCACCGGCGCGCAGGCGGTGATGTCCGCCCCATGCGGCGCGAGCTGGAGCTGGGTATGGCCTTCCTCGCGCTCCAGCACCACGAACAGGCGCGCGTCGCGGGAGATGTAGCTGCCGCGCGCGCCGGACGCGCAATGCACGTGCCAGACATCGGCCACCACGCCGTTCCAGCTCCGCCAGCGCAGGCTGTCGAGCAGCGTGATGCCCTCGATGGAGGAGGTCATGCGTGGTCGGAACGCCATGGATGAGCCCGCATCGCGCCGACGCCGACGCCGAAGGGCGGGCGGGCGCACAAACTTAGAAAATATATAATGTGCGGCTCGCTGCGTGCCGTGGCTAGCCTGCGGTGCAATAAGAGGCCAAGAGCAGTCAAACTGCAAGTGGAGCCGACAATCCGTGCTGCGATCGAGTTGGTATCAGGATCTGAAAGCAAGACTGGCGCTGCCCTGCGTCAGTTTTGAAGGATTCTTAACTGACAATGGCCAGCACAGGTGAGAGAATGACTGCGATTTCCCGCACGCGATTCCGGACAATCCTGCTGTGCGGCACCGCGCTCGGCGCGCTGGCCGCGGGGCCGGTCCTGGCGCAGCAGTCCGACACCCAGCTCGAAGAGCTGACGGTCGAGGGGCGCAGCAACGATTCGCCCACCGGGCCAGTGCAGGGCTATGTGGCGCGCAACACCATCACCGGATCGAAGACCGACACGCCGATCCTCGAGATCCCGCAGTCGGTCTCGGTGGTGACGCGCGACCAGATGGACGACCGGCAGGTGCAGAATGTCGGCCAGGCGCTGGACTATTCGGTGGGCGTGCTGGGCCAACCGTTCGGCACCGATCCGCGCTTCGACGCGCCGCTGCTGCGCGGCTTCGATGCTGCCAACAGCCAGTATCTCAACGGCCTGAAGCTGGTGCGCGAATTGGGCGCGACCTCCATCGAGCCCTACGGCCTGGAGCGCATCGACGTGCTGCTCGGCCCGGCCTCGGTGCTCTACGGACAGGGCAATCCGGGCGGCCTGATCGACATGATCAGCAAGCGGCCCACCTTCACCACCTTCGGCGAGGTGCAGGGGCAGATCGGCTCGTTCGACCGCTATGTGGGCGCCTTCGACGTGGGCGGCGTGGTGGGCACGGACTTCGCCTACCGCCTCACCGGCCTCGCCCGCGATTCCGGCACCCAGACCGACTATCTCCAGGACAACCGCCTGTTCTTCGCCCCGGCGCTCACCTGGAAGGGCGCCGACACCTCGCTCACCATCCTCGCCAACGTGCAGTACGACGAGGTCGGCTCGCCGGTGGGCCTGCCGGTGGAATACACCGTCGGCCCGCGCCAGAATCTCCTGTCGCCCAACCTGTTCCTCGGCGATCCCAACTACAACTCCTCGAACCGGACGCTGGCGAGCATCGGCTACGAGTTCCAGCACAGCTTCAACGACGCCTGGCAGGTGCGCCAGAACGGGCGCTACCTCTCGCTGAACTGGGACTACACCAACCTGTATTACAGCGCCCTCGACCCGGCGAACCCCACCATCGCCAACCGCGGCTCCTCCGCCAACAGCGAGGACCAGGACACCTTCACCCTCGACACCCAGATCCAGGGCGATTTCCAGACCGGGGCGCTGAGCCACAAGCTGCTGCTGGGCGTCGACTTCCGCCGCTACAGCCAGGACACCCTGACCGAATTCGGGGTGGCGCCGCCGATCAGCCTGCTGATGCCCACCTACGGGCCGATCAATCCCGGCACGCCGTGGTACACCTCGCAGGTGAACGGCACCGTGACCCAGACCGGCCTCTATGCCCAGGACCAGATCCGCTACGGCAAGTGGCTTCTGACCGCCGGCATCCGGCAGGACTGGGCCAGCGTCGATTCCACGACCGACACCAATTTCGGCGACACGGTGCAGGACCAGAACGACGCCGCCACCACCGGCCGCATCGGTCTGACCTACCTGTTCGACAACGGCGTCGCGCCCTATGCGAGCTATTCCACCTCGTTCGAGCCGGTGATCGGCAACATGCCGGCGGTGCTCGGCGGCGCGGCCTTCAAGCCCTCCACCGGCGAGCAGGTCGAGGTGGGCGTGAAGTACCAGCCGGTGGGCTGGAACGCCTTCTTCACCGCCGCCTTGTACGACATCCGCCAGCAGAACGTGCTCTCCAACGAGCTGATCGGCGGCATCAACTACCAGACCCAGATCGGCGAGGTGGAGGTGAAGGGCCTGGAGCTCTCCGCCACCATGAGCCTCGCCGACGGCTGGCGGGTGCTGGCCAACTACACCTACATGAACGCCGAGATCACGGAAGGCGAATATGCCGGCAACCGGCCGGCCAACGTCCCCGAGAACATGGGCAATGTCTGGCTCCAGTACAGCTTCAAGAGCGGCACCCTCGCGGGACTGGGGATTGCCGGCGGCGTGCGCTATGTCGGCTCGCGCTACGCGCTCGACGACAATTCCATCTTCCTCGACGCGAACACTCTCTTCGACGCCGCCCTCACCTACGAGAAGGGCCCCTACAAGGCGCAGATCAACGTGAACAACATCGCCAACGAAACGTATGTGGCCAGCTGCGGCTTCTTCGGCTGCTATTACGGCAACGGCCGCACCGTGATCGGCCAGCTCAGCTACCGATGGTGACGGCGGCGGCGCTCTGGGAGCTCGAGGGCGTGGGGTTTCACGCCGGCGACCGCCAGATTCTGGCGCCGCTGACGCTCGCGCTCGATGCCGGCAAGGTCTATGGCCTCATCGGCCCGAACGGCTCGGGCAAGAGCACGCTGATGAAGCTGCTCGCGCGCCAGCTGGCGCCGAGCGTCGGCACGGTGCGGTTCGCGGGCGAGGGACTTGCCCGCTGGCGCGGCCGCGCGTTCGCGCGCAAGGTCGCCTACATGCCGCAGTTCACGCCGCCCACCGACGGCATGAGCGTGCGCGAACTGGTGGCGCTCGGCCGCTATCCCTGGCACGG
>NZ_JBNFNU010000320.1:0-4938 GCF_057364445.1 Xanthobacter sp. BG11Y11_SDJG | reverse complement strand
ACGCCGCGCGCCTTGTCGGCCTGCGCCGCCACCGAGGCGGCGCGGAAGCCGGCGAGCGCGGCATAGCCCTCGGGTCCGTCCTTCACCAGCGCCTGGAAGCCGGCCTCGGCCTCCGGGAACTTGCCGGCGGCGGCGAGCTCCGAGGCGGCCTCGAACGCGGCGCTGGCCTTGAAGGCCTGCTGCTCGCGCCAGTATTTCCAGCCGCTCCAGCCGGCGGTTCCGGCCACCAGCAAGAGCGCCAGCGCGATCAGGTAGTTGCCGAAGCGGTCCCACAGCTTGCGCAGGCGCTCGCGCCGGAGGTCTTCCTCGATCTCGTGAAATATGTCGGTCATCGGCGGTTCGCGGCTCTCTGGCGCCGGCGCGCCCGTCAGGGGCGCCGGAAAGGGCGGGTAACGTATCCGTGCGGCTCAATCGTGGCAAACCCGCGCCGGTCAAGGGGCAGGCCGGTCCGATCGGCGCATCGTCGGCGCGGCCGGATGGCCTGCCGCACCGGCTGGAGCGCTGCGGGGAACGAAAGTCCGCCGCCGCGGTTGCGCTTGCGGCGACGCCCGGGCCGACGCCCGGCCCGTGGGCGCGCGACGGAGGGGGTCATGACCGTTCAGATCATATTGCTGCCGCTGTTCATCCACGTGGCGCTGGTGCTCGCCGTGCTGCTGCGCGGCATCCGCGCGAGCGAGGTGACGGCAGACGGGGTGCGCGCCGTGTTCGCGGCGCTCCTGTTCTACACGCTCACCGCGCTCGCATTGTTCACCCGCAAGGCGGACGTCGCGTTCGTGGTGCTGGCCTTCGTGTTCGTCGCCCTGCGCCTCATCGCCGCCTTCCCGCAGCTCCTTTCGCCGGCGGCGCGGGCGCGCGTGAGCCTCGATATTGCGAGCCTCGCGGTGCTGGCGCTCATGTGGGGCCTGTTCGCGCTGGCGGTCCTTCTGAACATCTGACCGCGGCGCGGCGATTGACAGGAGGCGCGGGGCGCTAGAGGACAGGCGCTCCGCCCGCCGCGCTCCAGGTGACAGACATGGACGATCCCGCCCGCCACGTTCTTTCCGTCGGCGGCCACCAGGTGCTCTTCGTGATGGCCACCCGCCAGGAATACGGGCCGCACCTTCAGGCGCGCATCGCGCCGCTCATCACCGGCGTCGGCCCCGTGGAGGCGGCGGTGGAGACCGCGCGCGCCCTCGCCGCGCTGGAGCACCGGGGCGCGGCGCCGGACCTCGTGGTCACGCTTGGCTCAGCCGGCTCGCGCCGGCTGGATCATGCGGAGGTCTACCAGGTGGCGCGCGTCGCCTATCGCGACATGGATGCCTCGGTGCTCGGCTTCGAGAAGGGGCGCACGCCGTTCCTGGACGAGCCGGCGGAGATCGACCTGCCGCACCGCATCGTCGGCGTGCGGTCGGCCTCGCTCTCGACCGGCGGCGGCATCATCTCCGGCGCCGCCTATGACGCGATCGCGCAGGACATGGTCGACATGGAGAGCTTTGCGGTGCTGCGTGCCGCGCGCCGCCACGGCCTGCCGCTGATCGGCCTGCGCGGCATCTCCGACGGGCGCAGCGATCTTGCCCGCTACGAGGACTGGACCGAATATCTCCACATCGTCGACGAGAAGCTGGCGCAGGCGCTCGATCTGCTCACGGCGCAGCTGGCGGCCGGCGGACTCGATGCGCTCGCCGCGGGCGCCCAGGACCAGGAAGCGCACCGGTGATCCCTTCTGCCCGCATCTCCGCCGCCATCGAGGTTCTCGCCGACATCGCCACGCGCCGGCGGCCGCCGGCGAGGCGCTGAAGGACTGGGGCCTCGCCCACCGCTTCGCCGGCTCGGGCGACCGGCCGCCATCGCCGGCCTCGTCTATGACACGCTGCGCCGGCGCGCCTCCGCCGCCCATGTGATGGGATCGGACGCGCCGCGGGCGCTGGTTCTCGGCATGCTGGCGGTGATGCGCGGGCTCGATGCCGCCGCTATCGCCGCGCTGTGCTCCGGCGAGCGCTTCGCGCCGGCCCCGCTCTCGCAGGAGGAAATGGCGCGCCTTTCCGCGCCCGACCTCTCAAGCGCGCCGCCCTTCGTGCAGGGCGACTATCCCCAGTGGCTCCATGCCTCGCTGCGCCACGTCTTCGGGTCGGAGGCGGCGGAGGAGGGGCGTGCGCTCGCCGCCCGCGCGCCGCTTGATCTGCGCGTGAACACGCTGAAAGCCGAGCCGGACGCCGCGCGGGCCGCGCTGGCGCACCTCGGCCGGAGCCCGGGCGCTTCTCGCTGGCGCGCATCGTGCTCGACGCCGAGGGCAAGGCGCCGCCGGTCTCCGCCGAACCCGCCTTCCTGAAGGGCGAGGTGGAGGTGCAGGACGAGGGCTCGCAGATCGCCGCCATCCTCGCCCGCCCCGCGCCGGGCGAACAGGTGCTCGACCTGTGCGCCGGCGCCGGCGGCAAGACGCTCGAATTCGCGGCGCTGATGGACAATAAGGGCCAGATCTACGCCTACGACGCCGACATCCGCCGCCTGAAGCCGCTGCACGAGCGCATGGCCCGCGCCGGGGTGCGCAACGTGCAGGTGCGCAGTCCGCGCGGCGCCGAGGACGTGCTCGGCGACCTCGAAGGGCGCATGGACCTGGTGCTGGTGGACGCCCCCTGCACCGGCACCGGCACCTGGCGGCGCAACCCCGACGCCAAGTGGCGCGTGCGTCCCGGCGCGCTGGCCCAGCGCATCGCCGAGCAGGCGAAGGTGCTGGAGCAGGCGGCGCACTATGTGCGGCCCGGCGGCCGGCTCGCTTACGTCACCTGCTCGCTGCTCGACGAGGAGAACGGCGCCCAGGTGCGCGCGCTGCTCGCCAAGCGCGCGGACTTCCACCCCATCGCGCCCACCGAGGCCGCGCTGGCGCTGGGCGCCCAGGGGGCCGGCTCTGGCGGCCGCCGCCCTTACCAGCCGCGAGGGCCTGCTGATGACCCCGCGCCGGACCGGGACGGACGGCTTTTTCGTGGGCGTGCTGCGGCGGGAGGGGTAGGAACGCTTCCGCCGCGTTCTGCCGCGACGGATCGAACCGAACGGCGCCCCGCGCGTTGTTCCGCAGAGCGCAGGCGCAGCCGTGCGGCGCCGAACGGCGTCGGACGAGCCTGCGAGCGGAACGGGAGCAACAGATGGGTATCCTTCGTATCCTCGTCCTTCTGGTGGCGGTGGTGGGCGGTTATTGGGCGTTCTACGTCTATGCCTCGTCCGAGCCCTATGACGAGATCGGCACCGCCATCAATTCGCGCCTGCCGGCCGATGCGCGGGCCTATTCCTGCGCCGAGCTGAAGAAGCGCCACGGCGCGGCGGCGGTGAACCCGCCGGCGGGGTGCGAGTCCTATTGGGCGGCGATCTGATCGCCGGCCGGACCTTTGCTCGCCACGGTTCGCTGCGCGAGGAGGGTTCATTGGGCGGCGCCCTCTCACTGAATGAGAGGGAATGCGTTATCCGATCAGCTTGCAGGGCAAGCTGATCGGCGCGTGCTCTAGCCGCGCGGCGGCAATGGCGCTAGCAAGCGGGCAGACGGGCGCCCCGCGCGCCCGCTTCCTGCTTAACGCGCCGAAGAGGACCGCCCATGCCGCTTTATTCCCTCGATGGCATCGCTCCCGAGCTGCCCGCTTCCGGCCATTACTGGATTGCGCCCGATGCGGTGCTGATCGGCCGTGTCATTCTCAAGGAAGGGGCCAGCGTCTGGTTCGGCTCGGTGCTGCGCGGCGACAACGAGCCCATCGTCATCGGCGCGGGCACGAACATCCAGGAGAACTGCGTCCTCCACACCGATCCGGGGTTCCCCATGACTTTGGCCGATGGCGTCACCGTGGGTCACATGGCGATCCTGCATGGCTGCACGGTGGGGGAGGGGAGCCTCATCGGCATGGGCGCGACGCTGCTCAATGGCGCGGTGATCGGCCCGCGCAGCCTCGTTGGCTCGAACGCGCTGGTCACCGAGGGCAAGGTGTTTGAGGAGAATTCCCTCATCGTCGGCGCCCCCGCCAAGGCGGTGCGGCGCATCGACGAGGAGATGGCGGCGCGCGTCGCCCGCACGGCGGAGCACTACCAGCACAATTTCCAGCGCTACAAGAAGGGGCTGAAGCGCATCGACTGACGCTGCGCCGCCGTCAGCGGCCGCCGCCCACCACCGGCGGCACGCCGGTGTCGCCCAGCGACACCCAGCGGGCAGGATGGGCCTGGGACTGGCGCTTCACGTAGCGGTAGCCGGTCTCGCTCCAGGGCAGGATCTTCTCTTCCTGGTTGTCGAGCACGAGATCCCCGTGGTCGCTCACGACGGTCAGCACCGCATGGCCGTCGCCGTTCTGGTCGCGCACCACCGTGATCAGCAGCACCGAGGCCGGCCAGCCGAGATTGAGCAGCAGCCGGCGCTTCTCCAGCACATAGTCTTCGCAGTCGCCGCGGCCGTCGTCGGGATAGGTCCAGCGCTCCGTCTCGCCATAGTGGTCGAGGTCGGTGGCGGGCTCGATGCTGGCGTTCACCGAGGTGTTGGCGCGCTCCAGTTCGGCGCGCGCCGCGCATCAAGGCGCACCATGGCGGTCAGCGGCCCGGAGGGTGCGCATTCGTGGCCGTGCTCGGCGCAGAAGCGGGTGTAGCCGATGGGCGCGCTGGCGGCATGCCCCTCGGCGAGATTGTTCGGAATGGCGGCGGGCGAAAGGCTGGTCACGCGCGGGCTGAGACGCTGGTCCTGCGCGCGGCGCCTGTGGCGGCAGCCATCACGAGGAAAGCGGTCAGGAGCTGTCGGACCAGGCGCTCGGTCATTGCGGGCATCCGCCAATCGTTAACAAGATCATAATGCCGCATCCCGGCCGCAATTGCCCCGTCAACCTTCCGTTAACCTTAACGTCCGCGGCCGGCCGTGCCCGCAGGGCCACACCGCACGCCGCAAGCGCCGCCGTGACTGTGGGCGGCGGCGCCGGACCGCCCCGCGGTACCGCGCAG